>NZ_VSKN01000004.1:0-217489 GCF_008086185.1 Bizionia gelidisalsuginis | reverse complement strand
AATTACCATTGCCTGGGAAACTTCCCGATTCAAAAGCTTCAAATTCTTTACGCCACTTGTATAAAAGAGTAACCTTGATACCTAGTTCTCTTGCTAGTTCTGACAGGTTCTTTCTGTCCTTACTTAATTCTACAGCTTGTCGTTTAAAAGCTGGATCATATTTCTTTCGCTCTTGTGTCATAAGTTAAATGTAAGACTTTATGCTTAACTTGTACTGTCCGCTAAATTAGCACATCCAATCTTCAGTTCTATAAACTCCAAACGTATAATTTTTTAAGCCGTTGCTTTCTATAACTTTTGCGTAACTAGTGTTAATAGTAAAGTCATAATAGGAATTGTATACTGTTTTATTGGCCTTATTTTTACTTACTACTTTTTCTGTTTTATTAATGACACGCATTAAGTTACTGTTCTTCTCCAGTTGCTTTTTTCTAAATATACTTACATTTAGATTTGTTTCCTGAGTTTTAGATTCTTGTAAATAAATGTCATCATCTTTTTGACAACTAGATAGCACAAATGTAACCCCGAAGAGCAACATTACTAGTTTTAAATACTGTTTACATTTTCTTTTTTTCATTCGTTTCGTTGGTTTTAAAAATTAGTGATTTTAACTATTAAAAACCAAGTGTATAATAATAATAATAACAATCTCACAATACCTTTTTATACCATTCATCGAAAACCTCAACTTATTTGCGCTTTTCATTACGGTAAAAACCGTAATTGGAGAAAAAACGCAAATTTTGCAAACAAAAAAAGCCACTACTTGCATAATGGCTTTTAGATTTTACACTAAAAAATAAACTATATATCTAATTCATCTGGTAAACCTTCGTCTCCAATAGAACCTTCTTCATTTCCTTCTGCATTATACTTACTACAATCGACCTCGATAGACAAGTCTTCAGGTCTTTCAAAATCACCTTTAGAAATTTCTAAATCTTCATCTTCGTAACAGCTGCGCATATACATTCCCCAAATAGGTAATGCCATCGAGGCTCCTTGACCGTAAGTAATGGTTTTAAAGTGAACCGATCTGTCTTCTGCTCCTACCCAAACACCAGTAACTAGGTTTGGCACCATACCCATAAACCAACCGTCACTTTGGTTTTGTGTGGTTCCTGTTTTTCCGGCAATAGGGTTTGTAAATTGATAGGGATAGCCTGTAATAATTTCTTGATACATTTTATTCCATTTTTCGGCTCCTTGCGTTCTTAAGCGCGTTCCCGAGCCAGAAGTAGTAACGCCTTCCATTAATTTTACAGTAACATACGCCGATTCGGCACTTAAAACATCGCGAGTTTCTGGTGTAAACTGAAATAATACCGTACCATTTTTATCTTCAATACGCTCTATCATTACTGGCTTGGTGTACACACCCTTGTTTGCAAAAGCAGCATAGGCGCCTACCATTTCGTAAACGCTAATATCGGCCGTTCCTAGACCTATAGAAGGCACGGCAGGAATAGTAGACTCTATCCCTAATTTCTTTGCTAAATCGACTACGGGTTGGGGGCCCACCTTATCCATTAATCGTGCTGTAATAGTATTTATCGATCCCGCTAAACCTTGTTGTAAAGTTACCTCACCACCATATCTGCCACTAGCATTTTTAGGTGTCCAAGGTTCCATATTACCAAACTTACCTTTTTCGATAGTAATTTGTGAGCGCGGTAATTTATCGCATGGCGACATATGAAGCTGGTCGATGGCTGTGGCATATACAAACGGTTTAAAAGTAGAACCTACTTGACGTTTCCCTTGCTTAACATGGTCGTATTGAAAGTGTCTAAAATCGATACCACCAACCCACGCTTTTACTAGGCCTGTTTTAGGGTTCATACTCATCATTCCAGTATGTAAAAATGACTTGTAATAACGCATAGAGTCGATAGGTTTCATAATCGTATCGATTTCTCCTCCCCACGAAAACACGGTCATTTTTGTTGGCTTTTGAAAGGATTCGCGAATGTCTTTATCGGCAATTTTCAAATCATATTTCATGTGTCTCCAACGTTCCGATTGTTTCATAGAGCGTTCAATTAACGCCTCTACTTCATCGTTAGACAAGTCTAAAAAGGGGGCCGTTTTATTTCTCTCGGGTGTGTTTTGATGAAAAAATTCTGATTGTAATTTATTCATATGCTTTTTCACCGCCGCTTCAGCATAGGTTTGCATACGCGAATCAATAGTTGTATAAATTTTTAATCCGTCGTTATATAAGTTATATTTTGAACCGTCTGGTTTTGGGTTTTCACTAATCCATTCTTTCATATAACCGTCCAGATACCCTCTAAAATAAGTGGCTATCCCTTCACGGTGAGATTCTGGTGTGTAGTTTAAATCTAAGTCGGATTTTTGTAAAGAATCTTTAACGGTTTCCGAGATATACCCGTACTTTTCCATTTGCGACAATACCACATTCCTTCTGTTTTTAACTCCTACAGGGTTTCGGTTTGGTCTCGGATTGTACAATGCTGAATTTTTGAACATCCCCACTAGCATTGCCGATTCTTTAATAGATAATTCTTTAGGCTCTTTACCAAAATAAATACGCGCTGCCGAACGGATACCATCAGCATTATTATTAAAATCGTAGATATTAAAGTATTGTGTAACAATCTCTTCTTTGGTGTATTGTCGCTCTAAACGAATGGCTATAACCCATTCTTTAATTTTCTGAATGATACGCTCTGCGATGTTCGAGGACCCTTCACCGTGAAATAATTGCTTAGCTAATTGCTGCGAAATAGTACTCGCACCACCACCAGCGCCTAATTTTACAAGGGCACGAACGGTTCCCAAGCCATCAATTCCAGAGTGGCCATAATACCTCGCATCTTCGGTAGCAATTAACGCCTCTACCAAATGTTTAGGAAACTCCTCGTAACTTACCGGCGTACGGTTGTCGTTAAAATAAAACTTACCTAACGTTTTACCATCACTAGAAATAATTTCTGAGGCTAAATTAGTATTCGGGTTTTCCAATTGCGTGTGATCGGGCATATCACCAAAAACGCCCCATGACGCTAATGAAAATATGAGTACAACTGCTGCAATACCAATTAAAAATAAAATCCAGAATCCGCGAACGTACTTAGCGAAACTTTGAGTGTTTTGGGCTTCTTTTTTCTTTGCCATCTATTATGTATTACTTTTTTAGTGTTCTGCTGAAAGTTCCTCAATTCTAAAGCCGATATCGGTTACCCCTTCTAAATCTAACACACCATTAACGTCACCATTCTTTCGCATAGCGTGTTGGATCTTTACAGTGTACTCACCACTCTCCTCAAAAACCACCCCTTCTTTATACCACAATTTATTTTCTTTTACACTACTTAACCCAGTCCCTAAGAGGGTTCCATCGGGAGCGGCCATTCTATACTCTAACGTATCTTTCACCGCTTTTCCGTTAGGGAAATTCATTTCTACGATAAGATATAGATTATTAAATTTGTACGCATTGGTATTACGTAAGTTTACAAACAAATTGTAAGGACTTATAGAATCGGGCGCCGTAATATTAAAGCTTATAACATCGTTTTTATTCCACGCTTCGGGCACGGTCTTATACGTATCGAAAACAGCATTCGAATCGCACGAAAACACACACAAGCTACACGCTAATCCTAACAGTAATCTACTCAGCATTTTTGTTTTTATTTTTGAATTACGCGTTGTCTTGGCCTTTTATATCTCCTTTTCCTTGATCACTTTTGGTGTTGCCTTTACTAGATGCTTTGTCACTTCCTTTTTCAGCGCTTTGAGTCTTCTCTCTACTTTTCACCGGCCCCTTACTCTGGTCGATTTTTGCTGTCCTATCGTCATTTTTAGCTCTTGGCTTCGGGCGTTGTTTAGGTCTCGGTTTTGGTTTATTTTGCGTTTTTGGTTCCGCTTTATTGGCCGACTTATTATCTACTTTACTTTCCGGTTTATTCCTTGGCTTATTAGGCGCATTCCCTTTTGGTTTATCTAGAGTATTTACCTCTTTTTTATCTCCAGGTTTTCTCGTGTTTTTATTTTTTGGGTTTCGGCCTTTAGTGTTTTTACGTTTTTTTGAGCCTTTTGGACTATCAAAACGTGTTAAACTATCTTGACCTACCACGTTTTCGAAATCGGATTTAATATCTTCTTCTAATAAATCTGAAGCGTATTCTTCTAAGCTTTCTACTTTTTCTTTTTTTCGATTAAGTTCTATAATTTCTCTCGCCTGATCGGTAGTAATTTTATGCCAGTTCATCCATTCCCCTTCGTAAGCATACCACATATGCCCTTTAAAGATGTCGGTCTTTTGGCATACCGCCGTTCCTTTCTCGGTAAACAGTTTAATATCTGTTTTAGGAAATGCTTTTAAGGCATCTAAATACGAATCGAGTTCGTAATTTAAACAACATTTTAGTTTACCACATTGTCCCGCTAATTTTTGAGGATTTAATGACAATTGTTGGTAACGTGCTGCCGAGGTGCTTACCGATCTAAAATCGGTTAACCAAGTAGAGCAACACAATTCGCGACCACAAGAACCAATTCCTCCTAAACGTGCTGCTTCTTGACGAAAACCAATTTGTTTCATCTCGATTCGCGTTCTAAATTCTTTGGCAAAGAGTTTAATTAATTCTCTAAAATCAACACGATCTTCAGCGGTATAATAAAACGTCACTTTACTGGCGTCTCCTTGAAACTCTATATCTGAGATTTTCATTTGAAGATTTAAACCGATAGCAAATTGGCGTGCTTTAACCTTCATTGGCTCTTCTTTATCTCGCGCTTCCGTCCAAATATCAATATCTTTTTGCGATGCTTTTCTGTATATTTTTAAAACGTCTTCCGTTTGGCTTACCTTTTTGCGTTTCATTTGCACACGCACTAATTCGCCTGCTAAAGTTACCATTCCAATATCGTGCCCCGATTGTGCTTCGGTAGCAACAACATCCCCTATGCTTAACGATAGGTTTTCTGTATTTTTATAATAGTGTTTTCGTCCGTTTTTAAAACGTACTTCCACAAAATCGAAAGGTTTTTCTCCGTTTGGAACAGACATGTTAGATAACCAATCGAAAACAGTTAACTTATTGCAACTGTCTGTACCGCAGGTTCCGTTATTTTTGCAGCCACCAGGTTGACCGTCTTTTGTTGAGCAGCTTGTACAAGCCATATATGTATATGTTGATTCTGAACGACTTAACGCCAGAAGATGATTAATAAAATCGTCTGTTTTTTAAGTTAAAACCAGACAATACAAAGTTTTACTTTGATTTGTAAATATAAGATTATTCTAAAGACTATAAAACATAAAAAAAGCCTGATTAGTATATCAGGCTTTTGAATATTTTATAGGGAATACGATTATTTTTTGACGGGTTCAAAAATAGTCCTTAACTCTTTCTTATGGGGCAAATGATCTGCGCGCCCTTTTTTGAAAATATCGTTGCTATTTCCTTGTCCTTTACGCAATTCTTTTTGAGCTTCGAAGGGTAAGGCATGAACCTCTTTACACGCGATAGAACAGCAGTTATCTAGTTCTGTTTTGCACGATTCACATTGTATAAAAAGTAAGTGGCACGCCTGGTTTGCACAGTTTACGTGTGTATCGCAAGCGGCGCCACATTGGTGACAATTTGCAATAACGTCTTCGCTAATTTTTTCGGCCCTACGGTCGTCGAACACAAAGTTTTTACCTAAAAATTTGTTTTCTAAGTCTTGCGCTTTTACTTGGCGTGTATATTCAATAATACCCCCTTCTAGTTGGTACACATTTTTAAAGCCTTTGTGCTTAAAATACGCACTTGCTTTTTCACAGCGAATACCACCGGTGCAGTACATAACCAAGTTTTGATTTTCTTTATGCTCCTTTAAATCTTCTTCAATAATATCTAAAGATTCTCTAAAGGTATCAACATCTGGCGTAACGGCGTTTTTAAAATGGCCAATCTCACTTTCGTAATGATTGCGCATATCAACAAGCACTGTGTTTTTATCTTCTATAAGCGCATTAAATTCAGTGGCAGCGACGTGCACCCCTTTGTTGGTGACATCGAAAGCACCATCTTCCAATCCGTCGGCAACAATTTTATGGCGCACTTTCACCTTCAGCTTTAAAAACGACATGTTATCTTGTTCTACCGCGATATTTAATCTAATATCTTTAAGGAAATCGATAGTCTCTAGGTGTGTTTTAAAGGCATTAAAACGATTTGCCGGTAAAGATAATTGGGCGTTAATACCTTCGGTTGCGACGTAAATTCGACCTAAGACGTCTAAGGCATCCCAGTTTAAAAATAAATGATCACGAAGCATTTGTGGGTTGCCAATTTTGGCATACTGATAAAAAGAAAGTGTTAAACGCTCTTGCCCGGCGTTTTCTATAAGTTCTACTCTCTCTTTGGCACTTAGTTTATTGTACAGTTGCATGCTATACTAATTTTTTAAGGTTAAAGACTCATTTCTGCAAAAGTACTCATTTCTACGGTTTAGGGCAAAAAAAAGTCCTTTACGCTCTGCAAAGGACTTTTAATAGACTAACTCGTTATTATTTTTTTATTGCTAAAAAAAAACACGAGCTAACCACCATCGGCTCTACAGCTACTGTTAACATAAACAGAGACTGAAACACCTAATGTTTTTGACATTAAAATTCTTTTTAAATATTTCATGACTTTAATACTATTTAATTAAAGTTAGACTTATAAAACAGGCGTAAATAATCTTTTTCATAGCTAATTTTTTCCCGCTTTATTAAGTAGATGCAAAAAGAGCAAAAAGGTTGCGTCATAAAATTGTAATACTTAAAATGAAGTAGTATTTTAGCCTAACAAATACGAAAAAACAAAAAGATGAGCAGCGAAAAAGAAGCAAAATTAAAAGCGCTTAAACTAACATTAGATAAGTTAGATAAAGCGTATGGAAAAGGAACAGTAATGAAAATGAGCGACGCTGCAGTAGTAGATGTTGAGGCTATTCCGTCTGGATCTCTAGGATTAGATATCGCCTTAGGCGTTGGTGGCTACCCAAGAGGTCGTGTTATAGAAGTTTACGGGCCAGAATCTTCTGGTAAAACAACATTAACCTTACACGCTATTGCCGAAGCACAAAAATTAGGAGGTATTGCAGCATTTATAGATGCAGAGCACGCTTTCGATCGTTTTTATGCGGCAAAATTGGGCGTAGATATTGATAACTTGATTATTTCTCAACCAGATAATGGTGAGCAAGCTTTAGAAATTACAGATAATTTAATCCGTTCGGGAGCCATTGATATTGTTGTTATTGACTCGGTCGCAGCATTAACTCCAAAAAGTGAAATTGAAGGCGAAATGGGCGATTCTAAAATGGGATTACACGCGCGTTTAATGTCTCAAGCGCTGAGAAAATTAACCGCATCGATTAGCAAAACTAATTGTACCGTAATCTTTATTAACCAATTACGTGAGAAAATTGGGGTTATGTTCGGAAATCCAGAAACAACCACTGGTGGTAACGCCTTAAAATTCTATGCTTCTGTACGTTTAGATATTAGACGTTCTACTCAAATTAAAGATACCGATGGTAACGTTATGGGAAATAAAACCCGTGTTAAGGTTGTTAAAAACAAAGTAGCACCACCATTTAGATTGGCAGAATTCGACATTATGTATGGTGAAGGTATTAGTAAAGTTGGTGAAGTTTTAGACGTCGCGGTAGACAAAGAAATCGTTAAGAAAAGCGGTTCTTGGTTTAGCTATGGCGACACCAAATTAGGACAAGGTCGTGATGCTGTTAAAGCAATAATAAAAGACAACCCTGAGTTATTTGAGGAACTAGAACAGAAGATTAAAGAACTTATAAAAGAAGATTCTAAACAATAGTCTACCACTTTCTACACTTAATAAAATCCCGATCTCTTCGGGATTTTTTTTGTTTTTACACGCAACCTTTTAACACTTAGAGCATCTACCTATAAATACGCAATTTTTTAAGTCTATTTATTATCTATGAAAAAGCGACTATTTGCTTGTATAGCTCTACTACTGTTATCGTGTAACGTCAATGACGATTCATTGCGCAGTTACCAGACCTTACTCCCCATTGAATCTGTTACTATTCCTGACGCATTTATAATAGACGACGTCTATGCTATTACGCTATTTTATATAAAACCCACAAATTGTCATTCTTTTAGCGATATTTATTACTCAAAAGACCACAACGAACGTACCGTTTCTATTATTAGTACGGTGTACACCAACGCGAATTGTAACGAGATTAATGCGATAACTGAAGCCTCTTTTAATTTTAAAGCCACTTCTGCTGGCACTTATAAATTTATGTTTTGGAGTGGTAAAGATGAAAATAATGAAGATATTTACCTTAATTACGAGATACCAGTAATAGAATAACTAATAACTAAACCATTTAGATAATTGAGTTTAGATCGGCTCATAGAAAATTGCAAGGCCAATGATACTAAAGCACAAAGCGAACTCTACACGCTCTTTTCGAGCACATTGTTTTCGTTATGCTTAAAGTATTCGCGGTCTTATGCCGAAGCGGAAGATAATTTACAAGATGCGTTTATAACTATTTTTAAAAAAATAAATCAGTATAAAAATAAAGGATCGTTTGAAGGGTGGATAAAACGAATAACGATAAACACAGCCTTACAACGCTACCGGAAACAAAGCGGCGTATTCTCCATTATAAAAGAAGAAGATATTGCAGATGAGACCATAACGGAAGAAGACGAAAATCAAGTATCGCTACACTATTTATTGAAAATAATACAAGAATTGCCAGACCAATACCGCTTGGTTTTTAACCTTTATGTTTTAGACGGTTATTCGCATCAAGATATCGCTGAAGCACTAAAAATAAACACAGGAACCTCGAAATCTAATTTAGCGCGAGCGCGACAGATTTTAAGGACAAAAATTAAAGCATATAAAATGGGATTACAGTCCCAATCATAATATTATGGGTAACAAAAAACACATCGATAGACTTTTTCAGGAAAAGTTTAAAGACTTTGAAGCCAAACCAAGCGACGCCGTTTGGCAAAACATTAAAAAACAATTAAACCCACCAAAAGAAACCGCTAAACCAGTCGTTCCTTTATGGTCTAAATGGGCAGCGATTGCTGCGATAGTTTTAGTTTTGATGACTGCCGGTATTAACGTATTTACCAACGGCACCACAAATACCGATAGTCCATCAGGAGAAGAGACCACCAGAAGCACCACGAACTCCTCGTCTTCAACTTCAATAGGAACTAAGGAAACTGTTGGAAACGTTACCGATCACGAAAATCAAATAGTGGATTCCACAAATCAGTCTACAACCAACACTCTTTCAAACGGCACTAAACACACCCCGTCAGTAACGCACTCTACTGCTCAAGAATTGAATAGTTCTTCCGTAGAGAACAAACGTAACGGCATTTATTCAAAAGGAAATCCACCGTCTAAAGCCTCTCAAGATGCAGCAGTGGCGAATCCTTCCTCAATAGTCGGCAACACTAAAAAGAAAGACGGAGGTAAGACTTCAACGCGCTTAAACACTTCAGCCACAAACACCCCATTAGCATCTACATCCTCTTCATCCCTTTCCCAATCTAAACCAAAATCTAATTCCCAACCGGCTGATAAACAAAATGCTACTACAATTACCGCAAATTCTTCAAAAAAGAATAGTAATTTATATTCTAATCCTTATAAAAAAAACACCCTCAACGTAAAAACTACTGAAGAATTATTTAATACTAAAGAGACAATAACGCCTCTAGATTATACCGATTTAAAAAAAAACAAAACTACAGACGAGAGCCCAATAATCGACTCTTCGTTAGGAGAATCGATAGAAGAAGCAATTGCCAGGCTAAAAAAATTGGATGAAAAAGAAAGAGCGATCCCTTTTAACAAGTGGAGTATTACGGCTAATGTTGCACCTGTTTATTACAATTCGCTTGGCACAGGCTCATCTATAGACGAACAATTTGTAAATAACTCTAAAGACGGAGAACTTAATATGAGTTACGGTATTCAAGTAGGTTACGCTTTAAATGATAAATTAACATTAAGATCGGGCGTAAACACCCTTAAGTTAAGTTACGACACGGCTGGCGTTGTGGTGTATCAAAGCGTATCGACAGGAAACCCAGATATAAAACCACTTCGTAATATTGATTTTGAAACGACACCCAACGGCGAAAATTTATCGGTTTTAAGTACCGAAAGTTTTAATGTTCAACAAATAAACAGTATTTTTAATGATAACTTTAACGCCGCTTTAAGCCAGAGAATGAGTTATATAGAAGTGCCCTTAGAATTGGAGTACGCCCTTATTAACAAACGTATGGGCTTACATATAATTGGTGGTATGAGTACCTTTTTCTTAAGCGATAACCAAGTGGTTACCGAGTTTGATAATTATAAAACAAAAATTGGAGAAGCCAATAACATTAACGATATTAGCTTTAGCACGAATCTTAGTTTGGGGTTAGATTATAATTTTTCTAAAACGTTTACCTTTAATTTCGAGCCTACTTTTAAGTACCAAATTAACACCTACAGCGCATCTTCAGGAAATTTCAAACCCTATATTATTGGGGTTTATACTGGATTTAGCTATACATTTTAAGTAGTAAACTTAGTAGGTAGGTTTATTATTTTCTCTCGATACTATCGAGAACATATGAAAAAACTGTTCGGTGTCATGAACAGTTTTTTTGTTTTTTGTGAAACACGTGAAGTTGTTCTAAAACTATATTTCTTACCTGCTCTCTAAGGATTTTAGTCTCTTTAATAGTCAGCCCTTCAGTGTCTACAAACCGATGCATTTTAACGCGCATTCTACCAGGGCTACCGCTAAAGAAAGCGTATGAAAAGCGTTTTTTATTATCGGCAAACGTAATAGGTACAATCGGGATTTGATGATTAATGGCAAGCCTAAATGCACCATCCTTAAATTCGGCCAAATCGATATGTTCTTCGGGCACCATTCCCTCAGGAAAAATACAAATACTTAGACCTTGTTTTAAGCGTTTCTGAGCTCTTAAAAACACGGCGTGTCTACTTCTAGGACTCGTTCTATCGACTAGAATGCACGTACGTTTATAAAAGAATCCAAAGATCGGTATTTTACCAAGCTCTTGTTTGCCCACAAATACAAAAGGATTTTTCACGGTTACCAACATCAACATAATATCGGTCATCGAGGTATGGTTAGCCACAAACATGTAACTCTTGCCTTTTATAGTTTTTTGATCGCGCTTAATACGAGTTTTACACCCCATACCTATAAGAATAAATCGCGCCCAGAGTCGCGCTAACTTAAAGAAAAATGGATACCACTCTTCCTTTAATATCGAAATTAAAAGCAACGGCGATAACACTATTATCGGTATAGCGAGTAAGATATAAAACCAAACACGATAGAGAAAGGTGAAAATGTATTTAAAAAAAATCATAAGCTGTAAAAATACATAATTGAATTGACGTAAATGGTTCCATTTTATTTAAAAAAAGTACCTTTGTTTTTAGAATTGAAATTAAGTTTAATTTAATGAGACTCTCACTTTCGTGGGAAACACTATGTCAAGAATACTTACAGGAATACAAAGCACAGGAACGCCACATTTAGGAAACATTTTAGGCGCATTACTACCGGCAATCGAAATGTCTAAAAATACAGATAATGATGCGTTTTTATTTATTGCCGATTTACATTCATTAACACAGATTAAGGATGCTAAAACAATGCGTAACAACACCTATTCTACGGCTGCCACTTGGCTAGCTCTAGGTTTAGATATAGAGAAAACGGTGTTTTATAGACAAAGTGATATTCCGCAAACTACGGAGTTGACGTGGTATTTAAGTTGTTTTTTTCCTTACCAACGCTTAACATTAGCACATAGTTTTAAAGATAAGGCCGACCGTTTAGACGATGTAAACTCTGGGTTATTTAACTACCCTATGTTAATGGCTGCCGATATTTTATTATACGATGCAGACATTATCCCGGTAGGAAAAGACCAATTACAACATATAGAAATGACACGTGATGTGGCCTCTCGTTTCCACGCAAAAATGGGCGACACGTTTGTAATGCCGGAAGGAAAAACAGAAGAAAATACTAAACTTATTCCTGGAATTGATGGTGCCAAAATGAGCAAAAGTAAAGGCAATACGATTAATATTTTTTTACCAGAAAAACAATTACGCAAACAAATAATGAGTATTGAAACCGATAGCACTGCGCTTGAGGCGGCTAAAGATTGGAGCACCTGTAATTGTTTTGCTATTTATAGTTTATTAGCTTCGGATGCTGAAATTGAAACGATGAAAGCCAACTATGACAATGGTAATTATGGGTACGGTCACGCCAAACAAGCGTTATACGAATTGGTTTTAAAAACCTTTGAAACCCCTCGCGAACGCTACACTTATTATATGAATAATTTGGACGCCATAGACGACGCCTTAGCGAAAGGCGCCGAAAAAGCAAGAGTAGTTGCTACTGCCGTTTTAAAACGTGTGCGCGCAAAAATAGGGTATTAAATAATCTCAAATAATTTACCAGGTAGTGGTCTTACCACGCCTTTTAATTCCATAGTTAACAATATGCCAGCCAGTTTATAGGTTGGCATATTGCATTTTAAAGCAATAACATCCAAGAGTTCTTTATCGTGGCCTTCTAAAAATTGATATACTATCTTTTCGTTATCGTCCAATTCTACAAACAACTGTTTTTGTATTGCCGGTTTCTCGTTATCTTCTAATTGCCAATTCAATAGATAAGGAACGTCTAGTGGTGTAGATAGCAAATGGGCTTTTTGATATTTAATGAGGTTATTACAGCCGACACTTTGCGAATCGGTAGTGCGACCGGGAACGGCAAACACATCGCGATTATACGAATTGGCAATATCGGCCGTCACTAAACTCCCGCCTTTTTCGGCAGACTCGATAACTATTGTCGCTTCGCTAATGCCCGCGATAAGGCGGTTACGTTTTAAGAAATTATTTCTATCAAACACTGCTGTACTCCAAAAATCGGTATAGAAGCCCCCATTATTTTCTACGTCGGCCATATACTTTTTATGCACTTTAGGATAAATCTGATTCAGCCCGTGCGCCAAACAACCAATATTTTGAAGCTTGTTTTTAATGGCGGCCTTTTGCGCTGTAATATCAGTACCGTAAGCAAACCCCGAAACAATAACAGGATCATAAGGCGCTAGTTCTTCCACCAACCGCTCGCAGAATGCGATACCGCTCGTTGTTATTTTTCGGGCCCCTACAATACTAATAATATGTTTTTTGTTGAGGTTTATTGTGCCGGCTTCAAATAATAAAATCGGACTATCAATACAATGCTTCAATTTTTCTGGATACTTTTCAGAAGTAAAATAATGCGCCTTTATACCTTCCTCTTTAATAAATTTTAATTCTTGTTCGGCAGCTTCCAAATGGTTTCTTTCAAACAAATCATTAAGAGTGAGTGTTCCTATACCATCAATTTTTAATAAATTATGGCGTTTTTCTTTCATCACAGCCTCAGCCGATCCACAGTGATTAATCAATTTTTTAGCCGTTGTGTCCCCTATTCGAGCTACATTTTGCAACGCTAAAGTATAAAGCAAGTCATTTTCCGTCATAGCAAACCATTGATTTAGAGACTACAATAAACAAATTTTATAACTGTTAATAAAAAGTACGGCTTAAGTTTTATTCACAAACAAAAAAAATTAACTTTGTTATTATGCAATTAGAGACTTACATAAGCGATTTATTATACCGTTACGACTGTGTTATGGTGCCAGAATTTGGCGCTTTTATATCACAACGTGTATCGGCGACCGTTAATAACACAACAAACGCCTTTTATCCACCAAAAAAATTGTTGTCGTTTAATGAACAAATTCAAACCAACGATGGCTTGTTAGCACGCTATATTGCAGATGTTGAAAACATTTCGTTTGAAGACGCTTTGGTATTAATCGCTAAAGAAGTGACCGCTCTAAAATCGCTTTTAACCGAAGGCAAAACCATTACTTTTAAACATATTGGTGATTTGGTATTTAATAGTGAAGGAAAAATACAGTTTACTCCTTCGTACCATTTAAATTATTTAACTGATGCTTTTGGTTTATCTCAGTTTGTCTCTCATTCTATGGGCAGAGAAACGTACACGAAAGAAGCCGAAGCTATAGAGAAAGTCATTCCTATTGCCGATACGCCAAAAAGACGCCGTGCACGCCCTTATTTAAAGTATGCAGCAGTTGGAGTAATTGCTCTAACATTAGGTGGTTTTGGTGTCGCTAATTATTATGTAAATTCAGTGAATACGCATAATGAAATCGCACAAGAAGAAGCCAACCAACAATTAGAACATAAAATACAAGAGGCTACTTTTGTAATTAGTAATCCGTTACCTGCAGTCACTCTAAAAGTTGAAAAAGAATCCGGAAATTACCATATTGTTGCCGGTGCATTTCGAGTGGAAGACAACTGTGATAAAAAGGTAGAAGAATTAAAAAATGAAGGATTTAACGCTCGTAAAATTGGCGTTAACAAATACGGATTACATCAAGTCATTTATTCTAGTTTTTCAGAAAGACGTGCCGCCATTAACGCGCTTAACGCTATTAAACGCTCAAATAACTCAAGCGCTTGGTTATTAGTAAAAGACTTAAACTAAGACTATTTTCCTTATAATTTTTAATAAAATAAAGACTATTTTCTCAAATGGTCTTACCTTTGCTTTTGATTTAAACCATTTATCGGTTACAAAACGAATATAGATAGCTATTTTATGGAAGCAAAAACAGCAGAAGCATCAAAAACAATAATGACAGATTTGGTTTTACCAAGTGAGACCAATCCATTAAACAATTTATTTGGAGGTGAATTATTAGCTCGAATGGACCGTGCTGCCAGTATTGCAGCAAGACGCCACTCCCGCCGTATTGTTGTCACCGCATCGGTTAATCACGTTGAGTTTAATAGAGCTGTACCTCTAGGAAGTGTTGTTACGGTTGAAGCCAAAGTTTCTCGCGCATTTAAAACGTCGATGGAAGTCTATATTGACGTGTGGGTGGAAGACAGAGAATCTGGAATGCGTACAAAAGCGAACGAAGCCATTTATACTTTTGTTGCGGTAGACGAAACAGGAACACCAATTGCTATACCTGAAATTGTTCCAGAAAGTCCCTTAGAAATAGAACGTTACGAAGGTGCTTTAAGACGTAAACAACTAAGCTTAGTACTTGCTGGAAAAATGAAAGCTAAAGATGCTACAGAATTGAAAGCATTGTTTGCTTAAACACCAAAAGACGTCATAGTATTAAAAAAAGCTCCTGTAAATTACAGGAGCTTTTTTTACATCTTATAAATCCAAGAGGATGGATTTTGTGTGTGATTGTCTTTATAAATACTAAATTTTAATACCGTTTCTCCAGTATTAGGATTTGTAAACACCTCCCCAATATCTTGTTTTGTGGTTACCTTATCTCCAGCTTTTACATAGACTTTTCCTAAGTTATAATATACCGATATATAATTACCGTGTTTAACTAAAACCACTGGATTACTTCTTTTTTGCTGAATGATGCGCATTACTTCACCATTAAATATGGCACGTACATTAGCGCCTTTCTCTGTAGAAATTCTTACCCCACTACTTTTAATGGTTAATGAACCATCGATGGGCGACGGCTGGTCTCCGTAACGCACTTTTACGACGCCTTTTTCTACTGGCCAAGGTAACTTACCTTTATTGCCTAAAAAGTCTTTTGCTAACGCCTTTGCTTCGGCAGTTAAGGCAAAACTTGACGAGGCTGTTGTTTTAGACGTTCCTGCCTTTTTATTGGATTTAGCAATTTCAGCTTTAATAATTTTATCGATCTCACGATCAATTCTATCGGCTTCCTGTTGCTTCGCTTTAACTTCGGCCGTGTATTTTGTTAAGTTACTTTTTATAGACTGCATGATTATTTCATGCTGTTTCATCTCGCGTTCTAAATCCTGTTGTATTTGTTTATTCTCGGCAATTAGCTTTCCTTTTTGTTCCTTTTGCTTCAATAATAAGGTGTTTGCTTCTTGTAATTCCTTTGTTTTCAACTTAATAATTTCGCCTTGTTCTTTTTGAAATTCGGCGTATTGATTTAAGTACTGCACCCGTTTATAGGCTTGTTTAAAATTGCTGGAAGACAACAAAAACATAATACGGCTTTGCTTATTTTTGTTTTTATACGACCGCTGAATCATTTTAGCATAATTGGCCTTTAAAGACGTTAATTCGTCTCTATATTCCGAAATTTGCTTTTGGTTATTATTAATTTCTCGCGTTAATAAATTGGTCTGCTGATTGGTTACTTTTATTAAATTACGCTGCACACTCACTTTGTAATTTAAGTTTTCTATTAGCGTTACTTCCGACTTCTGCTTGTCTTTATTAGAAGATACTAACGCATTAATTTTTTGGATTTCATTACGCAATTCCACACGGCGTGCTTCTAACTCTCTTTGCTTGCCAGATTGAGAAAACCCCACGTTGGCACATAATAAAAAGATTCCTAAAAGCAGCGTAAAACAGGTCGGTTGTATTCTCATTATTCTAAAGTAATTGCATCAAATCCTGAAGGAATTTTAAACGGAAAACGCAAGTCTTCATTTAAGTTTATTCCTTTCATTTCTATATTAATTTCTAATTCTTCGTCTTTTTCTAAAGCGATAATTTTTATGTGTTCGGGAAGGATTTCATTTTCGACATTTTGATAGGTTACGTAATCTATTTGAAGCAAACGCGACGTTTCTGATTGGGCAATTTGTTGCGAATCCATTTTGAAATGCGTTGGGTTTAACAATAAAAAAATCTCAAAAACATCTTCTTGTTGTTTGGGTTGTAACAAATACGACTTCTCGTAAATAGAGAGGTTATAATCACTGTGATCTAGAGGAAATAACGATTCGCCCAATAGCAGACTTTGTACTTTATTAAAGTTTAGTTCGGTACCCAACAACTCACTTAAATACGCGAAATCACCATCGAAATACGTGTTGTCTAATTTATTATAAAAAGCTACACGCGTTGGTGTAATCATAGCTTTTACGATGCCCAATTTACTCAACCAAATCACTTTACCTTTTTCCATTCGCAAAGAGAAGTTTACCGATTGCGACTTGTTTCCATTCTCTATTTCAATTTTGATTCGAGATGTTAAGGTTGTAAAGTCTGCGTTGTTTTTTGTGTTATTTTTTATAAGTTGTTTAGCCGACAAATTAGGGTTTAATGTACCGTCTGAAACTACCGTTTGAGTCGACTTACAGCCGGTAAAACTAAGCGTAATTCCTACTAGTAAAAGACCTAAAATACGTTGTATATTCATTTATTCTAAAGGTTCTAAAGATTTGGCTTTATCGCTAAACGCTTGTGCCTTTTTTAAATTATTTAAAGCCGTATGCGCCTTAGTAAGTTGCTTATAAAAATCGGCTTCCATTTTTGCGTTTTCAATAATATAATCAAATCCCATTTCCAACGTCTCAACGGCCTCTTTGTTGCGTTCTAATTGGTTTAGCGACACGCCATTAATAAGATATAAAACGGGCTGCGAAGGAAAACGTTCTAACGCTTGGGCACTTTTTTCCTGGGCAAGTTGATACTGTTTTAAATCGATATGCAAAAGTAATATATTTCTAATCAACCCGAAATTTTCAGGCTCCTTAGCTTCGGCTTGCAAATAGTACTCTAATGCTTTAGGTTTATTGTTTTTAACTAAATAATACTGCGCGAGTTCTATGAGCGTTTTTGCATTTGTAGTGGTTTGCGATATTTGCGAAGTAATAGCCACCAATTCGTTTTCGTATTGCTGGTTTTCACTTACAAAACGCACAAAATCGGCTAACACTTTTACTTTAGCTTCGGCAGCGATAGCTTTACTGCCTAACACGGTTTTCATAGACGCGATGGCCTCATCTTGCTTATTATCGTTTAAATAAAACTTGTATAAAGCTAAATGTACTAATTGCGATTCTGGGTGAATTTCTAGAAGTGTTTTAGCGGTTTCGTATGCTTTTTCCTCGTCATTATTTTCACTATAACGATAAATAAGGGCTAAGTAATTTTTTTCGACAGCCGGATCTTTATCAACACGATCCTTTAAATTTTCGATTTGTTCTTTTTTTCGTCCGGTAGCCTTATAAATCCGGTTTCTGAGTTGGTCGCGATCGGAAGACAATCCTAATTCCTCATCCAATTCGTCCAAGACGTCTAAGGCGTCTTTATAATTTTGTGTTTGCACATAAATAGCGGCTAAATCTTCCTTATAATCTGGATGAAATTTAACGAGCTGTTTCACCGTTTTTATAGCTCTTCTATAATCTTTTAAATGCACATAAGCCGCATATAGTTCATCGAGATACCATTCGTTATCAGGCTCTTTACTCACTGCTTCTTTCAGCGCTTCTTCAGCTTCACCAAAATTCTTAAGCAGATTATAATTTTTTCCCAATTCGAAATACAATACAGATTCTGAATCGTCAATTTCGATACACTTTAAAAGTGCCGTGACCGATTTATCGTAATTTTCGATGGCTTTTTGTTTTAACGCTTCGAAAAAATACTCCTGAAATTCGTCGGTAACATTTCCGAGATCATCGTTTGGTGTATTTAATTCCTCTTGCGCGTAACTCGCTTGCGAAATACTGAATATTCCGAAAATTATAAGAGTTATGTAGCGCTTTAGCGTCATATTTAATATAAAGTCAAAAATTATTCCAGTATTGAATAATCGCCAATACTTATTTTAGTGAATTCACCATTATAAGTCACGTGATTTCCAATCATTGCTTCTTCTAAATTAGCGTTTTTAATAGTGGTATGATTCTGAATTAAACTATTTTTAACGGTTGCGTTTTCAATTGTGCAATTATTTCCTATCGACACATTCGGTCCGATTGTACTATTTTTCAACACCACATTGTCACCGATAAAACACGGTTTTATAATTTCAGAATTCTCTAAAGTTACAGAATTTGAAACCAATTGTTCTTCGCCATCGGCTGTTAAAAAGCCTAACATCCGCTGGTTCGTTTCCAGGGTTACCGCTTTGTTTCCGCAGTCCATCCATTCGCTAACTTCGCCAGTTTTAAAGACTTTCCCTTTAGCCATCATTCCTTTAATACCATCGTTAATTTGGTATTCGCCACCATTAATAATGTTGTTATCCAAAACGTGTTGCAACTCTGTTTTTAAAACCGCAACATCTTTAAAATAATAAATACCGATTACGGCTAAATCACTCACAAAAGTGTTCGGCTTTTCTACAAGCTCTACAATCTCTTTATTCGCGTTTAATTTAACCACACCATAGGCTTCCGGTTTCGCGACTTGCTTTACCCAAATAACAGCATCGGCCTCTGGATCTAGGTTAAAATCGGCTCTAATTAACGTGTCGGCATACGCAATAACGGCAGGCCCAGAAAGCGACTCTTTGGCGCACATAATAGCGTGTCCTGTTCCCAAAGGCTCGTCTTGCCTGTAAATCGTTGCTTTTGCACCTAACCCTTGGGCTAGTTCTTTTAAGCTCGATACCACATCGTCGCCAAACCACGCCCGATCACCTAAAATGAAAGCAATTTCTTCGATAGGCTGATTTAAAACTTTAACAATGTCTTTTACTAAGCGCTGCACAATAGGCTGCCCAGCAACAGGAATTAAAGGTTTTGGTACGGTTAAACTATGCGGACGTAAACGAGATCCTCGTCCCGCCATTGGTACTATTATTTTCATATTACGCTCTGCAAAAGCAGATGGTTTTTATATTATACTTAACTCTGTTGGGAGTGCTGCTTCAATTTAAGCTGTTTTACCCTTTCTTAAAAATTATCTGCTACACTTCTATACAAAATGCCCTTTGGCTTATTTGTGATGCTATAGATAATTTAGGTTATTTTTTCTACTCCTTACTTAACACCTGTGCTGCCAAAGCCACCATCTCCTCTACTGGTTTCAGAAAGGGTTTCTACTTGAAGCCAATCGGCACGCTCGTGTTTTGCAATCACCATTTGCGCTATACGTTCGCCGTTTTCTATAGTAAAATCGTCGGTAGACAAATTAACTAATATTACGCCCACTTCACCTCTATAATCGGCATCGATTGTTCCCGGAGCATTAAGCACGCTAACTCCCTTTTTAATAGCCAAGCCACTTCTTGGACGTACTTGAGCTTCAATACCAATAGGGAGTTCTAAAAACAACCCTGTAGATACAATTTTTCGCTCCATTGGTTTTAAAGTAATACTTTCGCTAATATGTGCCCGTAAATCCATTCCTGCCGATGCAATAGTTTCGTAACTTGGTAGCGCGTGGCTAGATTTGTTTATAATTTTAATAGTCATTTTAAAGTTTTAATAATTGTTTTAATTCCTTTTTCTCCATAAAATATACTAGCGTTAAAAATACAATTAATGCTGAAATTCCAAAGACATAATTCCCTCTTAAATAATAGAACGAAACGATCGATAACGCAATGGAAAGCACAAGGTACACTCCTATCTTTTTTAAGTTATAAGGAATAGGATAATATTTCCTTCCAAAATAAAACGATAAAATCATCATTAAAGTATATGCCGCTAATGTGGCGACGGCCGATCCTTTATAACTATAAATGGGAATTAACCAATAATTTAAACCTAGGGTAAGCAGCGCGCCAAAGACAGAAATATAAGCACCGAATTTTGTGCGGTCTGTAATTTTATACCACACCGATAAGTTGTGATATATTCCTAAAAAGAAATTGGCTAATAAAACGACAGGTACAATCCACATCGCTTCCCAATACGCCTCACTTTGTACTATAATTACTTTTAAAACATCGACAAACACCACCACTCCTAACAGAATAACTGCGCCAAATGCCACAAAATACTCCAGAATTTTAGCGTAATTCTTTTGTGGATTCTTCGCTTTCGAGTGGCTGAAAAAATAAGGCTCTATTCCCAATCTATACGCCGTGATAAACAATGTCATAAACATTGCAATTTTATAACACGCAGAGTACATCCCAATTTCCCTCTCGGCAACATTTTCGGGTAATAATTGTTTTAGTAATATTCTATCGAAGGTTTCATTTATGGAGAATGCAACCCCTGCAATTAATACAGGAACGGCGTACTTCATCATCCGTTTCCACAATGACGTATTAAACACGAATTTAAGCTTCGCATAAAATGGCAACATTAAAACCAATGTTATCCCACTAGCAATGAGGTTGGCAATTAATATATAATTGACTTCGAAATCGGGAATATATAACTGCTCTATAATAGCACTTTTAGGTGCTATTTTCTTTAAAGCTAGCAAAAAGAAAAAGTTTAAAGCTATGTTGGTCGCGACATTTATAAGTTTAATTATCGCATAACGCATTGGTTTAGCGTTGGCACGCAACCACGCAAAAGGAATAATAACAAGCGCATCTAGTAATAGAATCCAAATAACGAGTTGAATATATTCGACCTTAATATCAACTAGTGCTGCAATTTGATTTTGCAGCAGTAAACCAGCTCCTAAAAACAAAATAGAGCTTATTATTAATGAAATGGAAGCCGTACCAGTAACCGTTTTAGCATCGTCTTCTTTATTAAAAAATCTAAAAAAGGCTGTTTCCATCCCGTAAGCCAATACCACATTAAACAGCACGAAATAGGCAAATATATAGGACACAACACCATATTCTTCAACTGAAGATAACACGTCTTCTGTGGTGTACAGCGGCACTAATAGAAAGCTCAACATTCGCGGTAACACAGTTGCTAAACCATATATAAATGTTTGTTTAAAAAGAGATTTGAATCCGCTCAAAGTTATTGTCGTTATTTTACGCTAAAAGTATTGAATTCGTAAGACCTAAAAAAGGAAATAGCTTGCGATTAATGCTAAAAACAAATAGAATAGCTAACAATTGAATAGTTATAAAGCGATAGAAAACTAAATACTAAATCACCATTCTAATAGCATGAAGATGGTAAAAAAATACGCATAAAAAAAAGCCTTACTTTTTTAAGTAAGGCTTTAAATGTATTAACACTTAAATACTATTTATAATTGTTCAGTGCTTCAGCACCTTTTGAAAATTTGACTTCACTAACGCTACGTCTAATTGTTCAGTGCTTCAGCACCTTTTGAAAATTTGACTTCACTAACGCTACGTCTAATTGTTCAGTGCTTCAGCACCACCCACAATTTCTAAAATTTCATTGGTGATGGACGCTTGACGAGCCTTATTGTACGTTAATTTTAATTGATCTCTTAATTCAGTGGCGTTATCGGTGGCTTTATGCATCGCTGTCATACGTGCTCCATGCTCACTGGCGAAAGAATCTCTAACGCCTTTATACAACTGTGTTTTAAGCGATTTAGGAATTAGCTCCTCAATAATTTTTACTTTAGAAGGTTCAAAGACATAATCTGTTGTATTTTCTTCATCACCTTCAACCGGAACAATCGGTAAAAACTGTTCTGTCATTACAATTTGAGTCGCCGCATTTTTAAACTTATTGTATACAATCTCTATTTTATCGTATTTATTGTTTAAAAACTCCGCCATTAGCATCTCGGCAACTTCGGCAACATTATCGAACGTTAAATCGTCGAAAAGGTCACTTCTATTTGCCATAACGATGTCATTCTTAGCAAACTTGTCATTCCCTTTTTTTCCAATTGCTAAAATGGAAACATTTTTGTCTGCGTGAACATCGTTAATTAGCCTTTGTGTTTGCTTAATAATATTAGAATTAAAAGCACCACACAACCCTCTATTTGAGGTTATGGTAACAATAAGTACGTTTTTAACCTCTCTTTGTTCTGCGTATTTACTTCCCAATTCTGAATCGTTAGAAGCACTTAAACTCTGTAAAAGTTCTGTTAACTTATCAGAATAAGGTCGCATTGCACTAATAGCATCCTGAGCCTTCTTTAACTTCGCAGCCGATACCATTTTCATAGCACTGGTAATCTGCATCGTTGAAGATACCGAAGTAATTCTATTACGTATTTCTTTTAAATTTGCCATATTTTAAAATATGAAATAAGATTCCCACTCTCGTGGGAATGTTAATTATGCTTTATATTTTCCTGATAAATCTTTTGCCACAGACATTAAAGTATCTGTAACTTCATCAGTTAATTTCCCTGCTTTTAATAAGTCTAAAACGTCTCTATGTTTCGCGTTTAAGAACTCGAGATAATCACGCTCAAACTCTTTTACTTTATTTACGGGTACGTTTCTTAATAAGTTTTTAGATCCTGCATAGATAATTGCAACTTGATCTTCGACTGTAAACGGATCGTTTTGAGCTTGTTTTAGGATTTCAACGTTACGTTTTCCTTTTTCAATTACATTTAAAGTAACGGCATCTAAATCGGACCCAAACTTAGCGAAAGCTTCTAGCTCACGGTACTGCGCTTGGTCTAATTTTAACGTTCCAGATACTTTTTTCATTGCTTTAATCTGTGCGTTACCACCAACACGTGATACCGAAATACCTACGTTAATTGCCGGACGTACACCAGAGTTAAATAAATCTCCATCTAAGAAGATTTGTCCATCTGTAATAGAAATTACGTTAGTTGGGATATATGCCGAAACATCTCCCGCTTGCGTTTCGATAATTGGTAAAGCAGTTAACGAACCTCCTCCTTTTACAATAGGCTTTAAAACGTCTGGTAAGTCGTTCATTTCTTTTGCAATAGAATCGTCATTGATAATTTTTGCAGAACGCTCTAATAATCTTGAGTGTAAGTAGAAAACATCACCTGGATACGCCTCACGACCTGGTGGACGACGTAATAATAATGAAATCTCACGATACGCTACAGCTTGTTTGGATAAATCATCAAAAACAATTAACGCTGGACGACCAGTATCTCTAAAATATTCTCCAATAGATGCGCCTGTCATTGGTGCATATACTTGCATTGCTGCTGGATCTGATGCGTTTGCTGCAACAATAGTTGTATAAGCTAAAGCGCCTTTTTCTTCCAATGTTTTTACGATTAAAGCTACTGTCGATGCTTTTTGTCCTATGGCAACATATATACAGGATACAGGATTCCCTGCATCGTAAAATTCTTTTTGATTTAAGATAGCATCGATACAAACCGTTGTTTTACCAGTTTGACGGTCACCAATAACCAACTCACGTTGTCCTCTACCTACAGGAATCATAGCGTCAATCGCTTTAATACCCGTTTGTAATGGTTCTGTTACTGGTTCACGATAAATAACTCCTGGTGCTTTACGCTCCAAAGGCATCTCATACGTTTTTCCAGCGATTGGTCCTTTACCATCGATTGGGTTACCTAATGTATCTACAACACGACCAACAATACCTTCACCAACTTTTACAGAGGCGATGCGCTCAGTACGTTTTACTATAGAGCCTTCTTTTATTCCTACAGAAGTCCCCAGTAATACAATACCGACATTGTCTTCTTCTAAGTTAAGCACAATACCTTCTGTACCACCATCGAATTCTACTAATTCTCCATATTGAGCGTTAGCTAATCCGTAAGCACGTACGATACCATCACCTACAGTTAATACTGTTCCAACTTCGTCTAAAGAAGCGCTTGCTTCAAATCCGGAAAGTTGTTGTTTTAAGATTGCTGATACTTCAGCTGGGTTTACTTCTGCCATCTTATTCTTTATTTAGATATAACTATCTTAGTTTAATGTGAATTCTCTTTTTAGTTTACTTAATTGGTTCGCTATACTAGCGTTATACTGTAGGTCTCCAACGCGTAAAATGAAACCACCTAAAATGCTTTCATCAATAATATTTATTAATTCTGCGTCTTTACCGGTAAGGGCTTTTACTTTTGCAGACACTTTTGCTGTTAACTCCTCTGTTAATGCTACAGCTGTTGTTACAGTTGCTTCTTGCATTCCTCTAG
This sequence comes from Bizionia gelidisalsuginis, assembly GCF_008086185.1. Taxonomy (NCBI): domain Bacteria; kingdom Pseudomonadati; phylum Bacteroidota; class Flavobacteriia; order Flavobacteriales; family Flavobacteriaceae; genus Bizionia; species Bizionia gelidisalsuginis. The sequence continues at coordinate 192,556 of NZ_VSKN01000004.1, read as the reverse complement.
ATTCGTCGTACAACTTTACGTATTGTAAAGCTACATTTTCTAAAAGTGATAAACGTCTGTTTGCAATTAAAGTATCTATTAAATTTACGGTTAACGTATTAGAGTTTTTAAAAATTTCTAATAACGCCGATTTTTTAATAGTTGCACCAATAACTGGACTTTGTAGCATATCGCTTAAGTCTTGACTTTGTGCAATAGTTTTAGCGAATAGCTTCATATCATTACTTACAGCTTCTGCTGAATTCTGATCTTTTGCTAAGCTTAACATTGCTTTTGCGTATCGTATTGCCGCTCTTGCTCCTGCCATAGTTTCCTATACTATTAACCTACATTTTGTATTTGCTTTACAAAATACAAAGTCTGAAGGTTATTTATTTGGTTATACTTAATTTAATTTTGCTTCTGCTAGCAAAGAATCAACCAATACCAATTGTTTGTCTTTGTTAGATAATTCCTGACGTACTACTTTTTCTGCGATCTCTAAAGATAAGCTTGCCACGTGGTTCTTTAATTCGGCCATCGCTGCTTTCTTCTCTCCTTCTATCGCCACTTGAGCTTGCTCGATCATAGCGTTTGCCTGTACCTGAGCTTCTTCTTTTGCAGCAGAAATCATATTATTTTTCATTTCACGCGCTTCTTTCATCATCCCATCTCTTTCAATACGTGCTTCTTGAAGTAACTTCTCATTAGAAGCGGTAAGGTTTTGCATTTCTAATTTTGCTTTTTCAGCAGCATCTAATGCATTTTGAATACCATCTTCTCTAGTTTGTAAGGCGTCTAAAATTGGTTTCCAAGCAAATTTTCTCATCAATACTATTAGTATTAATAAGATAGCGGCTTGCATAAAAAATAAGCCTATCGAAAAATCGTTTAATAAAGTTTCCATTCTATATAGATTACTTAAATTCTCTTTTTTTGTTTAATTTAAAACAGTTTCTGCAACCAACCGTTGCAGAAACGTGTTTCTTTGTTTTTTAGGAAATTCTTATTTCCCTAAGATTAATGCACCGAATGCTAAACCTTCTAATAAGGCTCCGATGATGATCATCGCTGTTTGGATCTTTCCAGCTGCTTCTGGTTGACGTGCAATACTTTCCATTGCTTTTCCTCCAATTTGACCTAGACCGATACCTCCACCGATTACGATTAATCCTGCTCCAATTAAATTGTACATACTACTTTGGTTTTATAAATATTAATTAAACAAATTCTTCTTTTATGCTAAACACGTGTTGTACCTCGCGTGCTGTCACACTATACAATGAGTACTAATTATGCACTCGTAATTTTTAATGGGCGTCGTGCTCTTCTACAGCCATACCAATAAATAACGATGATAACATCGTAAAGATAAAGGCTTGTAAGAACGCTACTAAAAGCTCAATAAACATAATAAATATAGAGAGTACTAAAGACATCCCTGTTGATGCTACTGGACCGAAAGCGGCTTTCATTGTAATCATTAATGCCATTAAACTCATTACTACAAAGTGACCTGCTGTAATGTTAGCAAATAAACGTACTAATAAAGAAAAGGGTTTTATAATTACAAAACCTACTAATTCTATCACTGCCAAAATTGGTCTTAATATATAAGGCACTCCCGGCATCCACAACGTGTGTGCCCAGAAGTCTCTGGTACCGCTAAACATATAAATTACCATTGTAAAAATAGCCAAACATGCGGTTACAGCAATCTGTCCTGTAACGTTAAATCCAAGTGGTGTTAACCCTAGTACATTTAAAATCCAGATAAAAAAGAAGACCGTTAATAGGAAGCCCATAAACTTACGGTACTTTTTCTCTCCAATATTTGGTCTTGCAATTTCGTCACGAACATAAATAACTAAAGGCTCTAACACTCTAGAAAATCCTTTCGGAATAGTTTTACCTTTTTTATATCCTCTTGCCAAGGCACCGAACCCTAGCAACATTAATAACCCTGTTAGAATCATCCCAAAAACACTTTTCGTAATTGAAAAATCAAGCACTCTATTGGCGTTGGTTGGGTGGTTATCTTCGTCAAAACTAAGTGCCGTTGCACCGTTTTCTAACTCGTATATTTTTGAATGGTATTTTAATAATTGCGCACCGTCTTTGTCTACAATAACTTCACCATCGTCATCGTGATGAAATGCCGAAGACATAAAAGTCTTTAACCCATTGCTTGTCCAAACAATAACCGGTAACGGAAACCCATAGTGCGTTCCCGATGCATTATCTGTAAAAAAATGAAAATCGTGAGAATCCTTAAGGTGATGAGCAATATACTCTCTTATTTCATCTGGTGAATCTACTAAATTGTTTTCAACAGCGTCATCTTGAGCAAAAGCCGTAAATGAAGTCAATGCTAAAACGAATACTACTAAAAACTTGATAGATTTTGTTGCTACCATCATACTTTATCTAAATAATGAAATTTATGTCCTGCAAATTTTGTGCAAATGTACGGAATAATTTCAAATCCCAAACTCTTTTTTTTTAATAGATTTTCAACTTAAAAACAAAGTTTAAAATCTACACTTATTTTACACTAACTATTTACTGTTTAACAGCTTACCCACGCCAATAGCTTCAGCCATTAAAAAAAGAAACAATGGAACCACCAGACCTATGCGCTCGGGCTGGGATAAACTCTCTTTAGAAAACACAGATTCTTGAAACATCAAGACAAAGATTCCTATTTTAAAAAACATCATCATTAAGTAGCCGTAACCGGCCTGATTAGGCAATGTAGTTGCCAAAAGCTCGATGGCCACGTACACAAGCACAGATGCAATGGCGTGAAAACTATAAACTTTTAGTAAAGAAAAAGAAAGCTCGGAAGTGGTTAAGTAACTGTGTAAACTAAAGGCTAAAGCAAATAATGCTGCGATAGCCAATACAAAATATAGTATGCGTTTGGTCATTAGTTAGTAGACTATTAATTTTAATTAAATTACTCTTTATTGGTTAAATTAATAACTTGCCTTATTACCATAAAAATGGCAATAAAAACAGAAACCAACGTAACTATTTTGTAGTATAATTGGTCGTCGTTATTAAATTTTATGTCTAGCCATTCCCCTAATTTACTCCCCAAGTAAATGGTTAACCCCATTTGCAAGGCTATGGTCGTAAATCGCACATAGGGATTAAGTGTTTTTTTTGATTTTTGAGTCACCTTTTATATCTTTTACTGTTGTTTTCATCTCGCAAGTTACATCGAATGTTGCGCCGGGATCTATAGCTAGCTTCTGGGTGATAACTTCACCTTGTATTACCGCTGTCGCTTTTAAGCTTAATGTTTCTGAAAGTTTTAATTGTCCTGAGAATGTGCCTTCGAAATACGCATTAGAACATTCTAAAGTCCCCGTTACAACTCCCGATTTACCTACAACTACTTTTCCTGGCGTTTTTACATTACCTTCTATAACACCGTCAACTCGTAGATCGCCTTCGCTGGTAAAATCTCCTACTACCGTTGTGCCCTTAGCAATAATATTTTGAATGGACGCGTGATTATCGTTTTTGTTTTTTTTGTTATCGGAAAACATTGAATTTAAATTTTTGGGATTTATTGTATGGCTTTATAAGCGTCTACGTTTTTATGAATTTGGAGCGTGCGATAGTTTTTTGAAGATATAGAGAAAAACGGACGCTTTATTTTTTTCCGGTCTTCCTTATTTAAAAGTTGCATAAAGCCTTGAGAACCTTCTATACTTTTTAGTCCGTGCACCACTACAAAAGTGGTGTCTTTATTATAAACATCTACCGAAGTGCTTAATTTAAAGTACTTCACCTTTTTAACACTTTCATCTATTGTTTTTACGAAATCTTCCAAACCGTTTTCTGGTGTGTTTTCAAATTCGTAAATCACTTTAAAGTGTTTAAAACTATCATTTTCTACAAATGCTGAAGAGCGTAGGGTTTCTAAAGAGCTATTAATAATGTCTTGTGCTTGTAAGCCTTCAGAAGTATTTGCATACGTTACTGCCACAGCATTTATCGCGTTTTCATACGCTTCAAAACCGTTAAGTCTACCAATAGCAAAGGCTTTTAGTAGTTCGAATTTAGGCACAATAGCATCACCTTCAAACGTTGAAATATGACTGTCACTTTCTAAAATTACGCGTTCAAATTCTTGATTTTGAAATAAGGCATAGACCTTTTCATAAACACTCTCCGGACTGTTTTCATCGCGCAGTGCCGCCAAGTTTGGATTATTCAAAATCTGCGCATATCGCGAGTCTGGGTAATTGGTAACAATATCGTTTTTAGCTATAGACACCGCATCACTACGACCTTGAAGTTCATAGATTTTATACAAGTTGTATTTTGATGGTAAAATTAATCGCTCTTCGGGATTGCTTTTAAGCAGCGCTAAGAATTTATTTTTAGATAAATTATACTCTTTAAACTTCTCTTTATAAATTAACCCTAGCTGATAGTACGCATAATTTCTATCTTTTTGAAGCGTCGCAATCACCTCGGGTTCCGATGGAATTTGCGCGATATAGTATTCGGGATCAAACAATTCGCTTTCGGCGGCATCTATGCCACTTCCATTTTCTAAAGCCACCACGTTGCTCGACGCGCTTTTACTAGACCATCGCCAATTTTCGGCTAATTCGCGATCTCCCCAAATGCGTAGAAATTCGTTTTTACCATAGGCTACCGTTTGGTCATTATAGAAATAAAAATTTGAGCTTTTACCACTGCTTTTTGCACTTTTAGCAAAACTAGAAGCATTTGTGTTTCCAGCATTGTTAACCGCTAATCCCTTTTTCTGATCTATAATAGCTTGTTTCTCTATTTCAGCTTCAGCCTGTAGTTTTAAAGTTGTAGTATAGTCTTCAAAATACTGCAGCCTCTCGGCTTTAGACAATAATACAAGATTTAAAATACTATCATTAACTACGGCGATGTCTTCATAATAAATAACAGTCTCTAAATTTTCTCTTTTACGTTTTATAATCCTAAATGGTTTGCTATTTTCTACCATATTAGTCATCGTACTATCGTAATAAGCGCCGGCTTCTTTGTAGAGATTGGTATCGAAACTTATATCTCCCAGCGTTTCGTAATTAGTGGCTACTAAAATTTTATCTGTTGAATTTTCTCGTAGTGATTTGTTGTAATATACTTGCGCTAAAGAGTCGTTACCACTCGTTAAGTAGTACTGCGCTTTTTGATGGTAAATATGATCTAAAAACGGTCTGTTTTCGCGATCTTCTTCAAGGGCTTTTAAATGCTCGGTAAACACCAATTTATCGCCAGACTGATAATTGAAGTTTTTAGCTTTTTCTAAGTGTGCGTTAATTAAGTATTTTCTCGGAATTTTCCGATTTAAGTCAATCACTTTATCGAACGCCCTATTAGCACTATCCGGCTTATTCAATGCATCATAAAGCTGTCCTTTAATAAAAAAATACCGCCCTTTTTCGTGGTCTTTTTTGGTAGATTTGGCAGCAACCGCCATTGGTATTAGTGCGCTGTCTAAGTGCTTGGTATTAATATAAGCTTGCGCGAGTATTGAAGTGGCATCGGCTAAATCCTGACCTTCCAATTCTTCTTGCTCTAATAATAGCTTTAAATTTGTTATAGCCAACGTGTTATTATCTAAGCGCATATTGGTTTTTTCGCTCCAAACTTTAGCTTGATTTATTTTATCACTTGCAGGGTATTTGTACAAAATGTAGTTGAAAGCTTCCAATGCCGGAATGAAACGCTGATCGAAATAACGCGCTTTTCCTAATAGTAAATACGCTTCGTCCATTTGCGGGTTTTTCTCTTTCCCTTCAACGTTCATACTGTGTTTTTGTATCGCTTTTACTGCTTTTTCTTCCGCTTTAGTAAACTCGGCATTTTTAGATTGTCCCGGTAAAAGCACCTCTTCCTCTATTTGCATTCTCTCGATGGGTAGAATCGCCCAATAGTTATCGCGATACGACGCATTTAAACTATTTCGGCCTTGCTCTAAGGCACTAAAACCATTAAATAAGGTATTGTATTCGGCTGTTATCGCGTGAAAATTTCTATTAATAAAACGGTCTTTTTTACGAGAACATCCTACTAAAATTAAAGTAACGATTACTGCTGATAATATGGGTTTTAAAGCTATTTTCAAGAGTGCTATTTTTTTTTCTATTACATAACTAAGAACTTGCGAAAATATTATGTTCTTTCTACATAAGCACGTAAAAATAAGCATCTTTTTGAGTTTTTGCCAATTAAAGCAAAAAATGTGCACTTTAGAGTTATATTTTTTATTGTAAGTCTGTCGCTTTTTCTACACCCACCAGACCCGAAAAATGAGCTTCTAATTCTTTTAAGGTTGCTGGGCTCGTTTTTAAATCCTTAATTACTGCCCCTTTTTCTAGTACTACAATACGCTCGCACACATCGGTAACGTGCGATAAATCGTGACTAGAGATAAGTATGGTAACGCCTTTAGACCGGGCTAATTCTTTAATGATTTGTTTTAGTCTAATTTGCGTTGTCGGATCTAAATTTGCGAAAGGTTCATCTAAAATAATAACCTCAGGGTTTCCGATTAATGCGGCAACAATTCCTGCTTTTTTTTGATTTCCTTTACTTAAATCTCTCAAATATTTTTTCTGTTTTAAAATCTCTCCGTTGAAAAAATCTGCAAACTGAGCCAATAATGTATCCACATCGGCTTTAGTTTGATGGCGTAAATCGCCAATAAAATAAAAATATTCTTCGGCAGTTAGATACCCTATTAAAAAACTTTCATCTATAAAAGATGACGTAAATGGTTTCCAATCTTCACTTTCGTGCACCAAGACACCATTATTCTCAATATACCCAGAAGACGGCGCGATTAAATCTAACAGCAAACTGAAATACGTTGTTTTTCCTGCCCCATTATTGCCTACCAATCCGAAACTCTGTCCTTTTGGAATCTCGATTTCCTCGATATTTAACACCGTAACATCATTATACTTTTTGGTTAAATTAACTGTTTTTATCATAAGTATTGAATTGTAATGAATTATTGTTTTTCTGAAAAAGCGGCTATAGTTTTATACTTTCCTTTTTGATATACCTGCTCTATTTTATTAAAAATATATGGTCTAAAAACAATTCCTAATACCCCAACCAAGGCTAGAGCAATAAGTCCTGCATTGAAATTAATCAATTTATAGGGCACATAAAATATTAGCATGGGTAGTAAAAATTTAGGCAGCCCAATGAGTAATTGCGTAGGATTAAACCCGTTAGTATTACTAAAGGCTTTTGCTTTCACATTTAGCTCTATGGGCACGCGGTTTAAGGCCCCACCAAATAAGGTTAAGAAGGAGTTTAAACCAATATTAAAGACCGCTCCGGCAGCAATCATACCGAAAATATCCCAGCCAAAATAAATGTAAGGCGTACTCAATATAAAGGAGAACAATACCGCCACAACCATTAAATACCATTTCGATTCTAAATAGGTTTTATACGGTATATTCTGACTCATTAACAACTTGTAATATTCACTATCCCAAGACGGCACATACTGGCCAAACGTCATTAAAAAACCACCCGTTATAAACATCGAAGCAAAGGCTAAAAGAGCTGGCATCTCGCGATAGGTGTCTTGTGTATAAAAGACTAACCCATAAAATAGAAACATAAAAGACATCATCATTACCTGACGCGGTCTTACGTTTCTTTGTATTAATTTAATATCGTTCTTTAAAAAAGGAGCCACTGCACCAAAACGGTTTAGCCACGATAAATCGGTAGTACTCACTTCTTTTACTTTTTTTGAAATGGCATCGTCTAAATAAAAGCCTTTTTTTATAAAATGAAACGTCGCATTAAATAAAGCGACTAAAGCGACAATGGGAACCACCACCAAATAGGGGTGCGCATACATATAGTTGAAAGCATAACCCATCGGTTCTGAAATTTTGAAAATAGAATAATACTCTAAAACGCCAAAGGTGGCGACAAGAGCCAGCACAACATAAAACACCACATTATTTTTATTGACTAAAAAGTTTATAAAATTAATAGATCCCGTAATCGCCACAAAACCTATAAGCCAAGCCAACACTGGTATAACGGGATAGCCTTGAACTAGTAAAACAATGGTAAAAGGAACCACTATAAAGAGCGGTAAAATATTAAAAAACGATACACTCGTCTTGCCTAACAAATAGTAAATTACGGTGTTGCGTTTTACGGGAATAATCATTAAAGGCTTTACATTCATTACCGGTAATTGCTGCATAAAGTAGCGCAACATAAAATCGAAAATAAACCAAAAGAATAAAAAGCTATTTACGGTAGTCATCGGGTCTGTTTCCGGAATTGTTTTTTTAAGAATAAAGAATAAGCTCCCCCCTAAAAGTAACGCCATTCCGCCAAAATACAACACAGCAAAAGCCAATAATATTTTTATAGCGATTCCTTTTTTGAAATAGGAAGAACGAGAAAATTGTTTCCATTCGAAACTTAAAAGGCGTTTAATCATAATAGGTTATTAGTTTGCATTATATTAAGGTTAGTGTGTTTTTTGCTTTATTTGTTACACATTACACCATTTTATATTCTGGATAAACTTGGTTTAGTAATTTCTCTGACTCTTCAGGTAGGACATTCAAAGAGATATAAGAATAAATTGAGGCCAGTGTAAAAAACAAGGCAAAACCAATAGATGACCAGGAAATAACACCTGCAGATTCCATTATTTCTAAAGACGGTCGTATATGAATTATTAAAAAGAACACGTTCATAGCTACAGCGTTAAAAATAAGGTCTTCTAATAACCAAATCCGCCCTGTTTTTATTCTCTTTATTTTTAATTTTCGTTTTAACACTATAAATTTAACGAGACTATAAATAGCAATACCTCCTGTAACTCCATAGATAAAATAACTGCCATACTGAGAGCTAAAACACATTAAAAAAACGATAAAGATAATTAAGGTAATAACGATTTTAGGCAAAGCAAACCACTCTTTTCCAAAGTCCCATAATAGTTTAGCATAACGTTTATTCATCGCCTTTAGTTTATTATCTACAACATCCATAAAGCCAAAAACTCCAAATTTTTTAAAGGCTAAATTTCGGGCTTCAATGAAACTTAAATTAGGGTTTTCTTCCCAAAACGATTCAATATCGTTAGCTAAATGGTCAACAAGTTCTGTTTGTAAATCATAGTGCTCAACGTAATGCTGCCTAGTAAACTTGTAAAGTGATTCAATTTGCTGTTCTGTAATTTTCATAGCGAATACTTACATTTATTTTTTATTGCAGATTAAAAGATGGGGACATTAACGCCTGCATAGTCTTGATATAATCATTTAATTCCTCAAGCTTACTTGTGGTTTCTGTAGCACCTTTTTCTGTTAATTTATAATATTTGCGAAATCTATTATCGACTTTAAAAACCTCAACCTCCAAAAAGCCTTCAGCTTCTAATTTATGCAATGCAGGATACAAAGCGCCTTCCGTAATAGTTAATTCGCCGTAACTAAGTATTTTTACCTTTTGTGTGATCTCGTAACCATACATTTTTTCAGTCTCACTTAAAAGCTTTAAAATGATGGTTGAAAGACTTCCTTTATATAATTTTGAATTTCCCATTACAGGATAAATGTATACATAATTTTCTTAGGCATGAAGTTGAGGTGCATTTTTTTTAAAATTTAAAGTATAAACTAAATGGGCTTCACTATTTTTGTATTAAAATAAAAACTATGTCGCAATTTCATAACCTTTCAATAAAAAACATACACAGAGAGACCGCGCACTGCGTTACTTTAAGTTTTTCGATACCAGAGACTTTAAAAGACACGTTTTCCTTTATCGCTGGACAATACATTACTTTAAAAACGACGATTAACGGAAAAGAAATTAGAAGAGATTACTCGATGTGTTCGTCTCCAAAAAGTGGCGACATAAAAGTAGCCATTAAAAAAGTTGAAGACGGTACCTTTTCCGCCTATGTAAATAGCACCTTAAAAGAAGGTGACATACTAGATGTCGCCCCACCAAAAGGGCGTTTTAATTTTAAGCCGAACGATAAAATAACTAAAAACATCGCCTTATTTGCTGCTGGAAGTGGCATTACTCCTATTTTAAGTATTATTAAAAGCGCTTTGGAAGAAGAGGTGCACAGTAAAGTTATTTTAGTGTACGGTAATAAAACAACGGAAGACACTATTTTCCTTCAGGAATTATTAGACTTACATCACCAATATAAAAACCGATTTGATATTCAGTTTGTGTTTAGTCAAGCCGATGAAGAGGATGCTATCTTTGGTCGTATTGAAAAAAGCACGGTAAACTACGTTATGAAAAACAAGCATAAACATATTGATGTTGATGCTTATTATTTATGCGGACCAGAAGCGATGATCCATACCGTAAGAGATGTGTTAATTGAGCATAACACACCTAGCGACCGTATTCATTACGAATTGTTTAAGGCTGCAAAATCTGCCGATGTAGCGACGCCGGAAACCGTAAGCGACGGTAACGCTACGATTAAAGTTATTGTTGACGATGAAGAGGCTACCTTTACTATGCAAAAAAAGCAAACCATACTTGAAGCGGCGTTAGACAATGACCTAGATGCTCCTTATTCTTGTCAAGGAGGTATTTGCAGTAGTTGTATCGCTAGAGTAACCGAGGGCAAAGCAACGATGCGAAAAAACAATATTTTAACTGATGGTGAAGTTGCCGAAGGCTTAATATTAACCTGTCAAGCACATCCCGACACGGCAACAATAACGGTAGATTATGATGATGTATAATAATGCGTTTTAGTAATCTCCTATAAAAATAAAAAGCTCCGTAATTTACGGAGCTTTTTATTTGGTTATCATCACTGGTTTTAAAAAGATAGTGAGGGATTTTTCTTCGCGCCTTTCTGTTTTTCAGACCGTTCAGACCGTTTCTAATTAATTCTTAGTTCTTTATTCTTAAAAGACATGTGGTCTGCTCCCTATAATCGGCCAATACTAGTTTATAGTAAAGTGTTTATTGTAGCGATAATGTCTTTAGGTCGAATACTTCTCGCGGCTTTTTCGTAACCTTCCGGATATTTATTACCATATATGGACGTCGGTATTAGGGGGAATTCTTCTCGATTAGCCAGTAAACTATTACTTGCCGGTTGATTAAATGGTGCAAAACCTGCAAACGGATGCGTTACATTCCATACCGTCACTACTTTTTTACCTAACATTGCGGCGATATGCGCATTACCAGAATCCATAGCCAACATTACATCGGTATTAGAAATAACATCTAACTCTTCTGTAAAGGTTAGTTTTCCAGCAACATTTATAACATTATCGTATTTGCTCTCCAAGGCATTTAAAAGGCTTATTTCATTCTTTCCGCCACCAAATAACAAAACGGTGTGTTGTTTAGAAAGAACAGTAATGACGTCCTCCATTAAATCGATAGGATACATTTTAGAGTCGTACTGTGCAAAAGGAGCAATCCCAATCCACTTATTTGAATCGTTCCCGATAAGCGCTAAAGCGTTTCCGCTTAAATTCTTACTATCTGGAAAAGTAGGCGCACTTAAGTCTAAGTCAAACCCTAACGCACGAAACACATCGGCGTAACGCTCGTGCGTCGTTTTTAATTGCTTAACGGCAGTCCCTTTTATTAGTGCTTCTTTTTCTTTACGCCCTTTATCAATTTGCTTAAACGGAAGTCCTTTTAAAAACCATTTTAACAATTTACTACGCAATACGTTGTGTACATCGGCTACGGCATCAATATCTAGCGTTTTTAATTCTTTCGCCAATGCATACATTCCTAAAACACCCTTATGTTTCCCTTTTAAATTAGGTGCATAAACGGTGACTTGTTTTAAGTCTTTAAAAAACGGCTTAAAAAACGCTCGTGTTAACACGGTAAGCCTCACTTGCGGGTGTTGCTCGGTAAATGCACGCAAAACCGGTACGGCCATTGCAACATCTCCCATAGCAGAGAGTCTTATTACTAAAATATGCTTTGGTTGTGTAGACATCTCGTTTCTAAATAGTATTAAAAGAGTTTTATTTCTGCCCTCTTAAAACAGGGTTTAATTCGTCGTCGTTGTACATTTTCATTTGTTTGTACACCTTCATATATTTATCGCCAGATTCTATATCTTGTAATAGATCATCGATTGCTATATTTAAATCTGCACGTTGCTCTAACAACACAGTAAGTTTTTTATGGCAGGCAGCACTATGTGCTTCAGAAGCATCTTTACGCTCTACTTCTTCATTCATGTGATAAATTTTCAAGGCTAATATAGACAGTCTATCGATTGCCCAAGCCGGACTTTCAGAGTTGATTTTAGCTGAATCTTTAGGTGTTATATTGGCAAACTTCTTTAAGAAATAACCATCAATATACTCCACCATATCGGTTCTGTCCTGATTTGACGCATCAATTTTACGTTTCAACGTTAATGCCGCAACTGGATCTATTTGTGGATCCCTAATAATGTCTTCATAATGCCATTGCACGGTATCTATCCAACATTTTCTATATAGTAAGTGCTCTATTAATTGGTCTTTTTCATCGTATATATTAGTAAACGGTTGGTCTACAGTATTTACAACGTGATAGGTATTAATTACCTCTTGAAGTATTGAATTTGCTTTGCTTGTAAAGTTCATTGTTGCCTTATTTTGAATACAAATCTAAGCAAATAAAATAAGATAATTAAGCTTAGCCACTCTGCGGGTATTCAAAATTTGGTATTCATTTTCTGTTTTTTACGCGCAACACTAGTGATATTTACCCAATAGAATATCATAGCGAACTACTTAGCAAAGGCGTCAAAGCAAAAGCTTTTGTTTATCTCTTATATTTTTGAAGGTGCGAGCGCACTATAGCTTAACTTTTAATACCTAATAACTTTCTTAGTATTTATAGTATTACTTTTTTCCATTGCTGAAAAAAGTAACCATAAAAATCTAGACTTACGAACCGCTATCTAAATTTTTCATTGTACAACTAAATATCAAAGCCCAGCCAGTATAATAGTGCCTGACGCCTCTGTATCGATTGCTCAAACAGTCTGAAATTTTAAGGCGTATTCATTTCAAATTTTACGATAGATTTCCGATAGGCCAGTAAAACACTTTTTTTTAATTTAATAATGTTTTACCAAACCTTAGATGATTAATTTTTTAAACACTTACGCAATTAACTGTCCGCACACACTCCTGACCTTCAAAAGGTATACTATTGAGGACTAGACGGCGCTCAAAACAGACAAAATAGCACAACACTATTAACTAAAATTTTGAAGGCTTTTTACATTTTTCGCATTAAGTCTATATCATTAGAAATACCTAACTTTGCGTTCTCTTAAACCCTTTTTTTATGATTGTTCACAATATTGCTTTACAAAACTCTGTCCTTAACACGTTTATTTCAGAATTACGAGAGGTGACCGTTCAAAAAGACAGTATGCGTTTTAGAAGAAATATTGAACGTATCGGCGAAATTTTAAGCTACGAAATGAGTAAAACGTTTCAATATAACAATCAAACCATTACGACCCCTTTGGGCGCATCGACCATACCACTTATAGATAATGACATTGTGTTGTGTTCCATTTTAAGGGCAGGAGTACCACTTCATAATGGCTTATTAAATTACTTTGATACCGCAGAAAACGCCTTTATTTCGGCGTATAGACACCATTTAAAAGACCCTGAATCTTTCGAAATTATAGTCGAATATTTAGCGTGTCCAGATTTGGAAGGCAAAACTTTAATTTTAGCCGATCCTATGATTGCTACCGGGCAATCATTACGCGCTACTTTTGAAGCTTTACAACCTTTTGGAACCCCTAAACATATTCATTTGGTCGCTGTAATTGGCGCACAAGAAGGCATTGATTTTGTGTCAGAACACTTTCCGGACGATACCCATTTATGGATTTCGGCAGTAGATCCAGCCCTAGACGACAACGGCTATATTGTTCCTGGCTTGGGCGATGCTGGCGATTTGGCTTTCGGTAAAAAACTACAACACTAACAATAAAAAGGGAATTATAAAGAGTACAATAACAAATAAATCTTTAAACAATTTATCTGCGATGGTTTCTATGTAATTGGTGATGACCACCGATAATGGTGCAAAGAGAAATACAAATTCGCTTCCGTCTTTATTGGGTGCAATAATTAAAATAGCCGCTGCTACTAGACAACTTACAAACACCACTTTATAAGCTGGTTTAAAGGTTCCTGTTTTCGTATTTAAGTCTTTCAAATAAAAGATAGAAGACCATAAACCAAACGATAATAGTACGGTGATTGCTACCATAAATTGAATGGAATTGTAATGACTTAAATCAAAATCTACTTGAGGCGCTAGGGTTAAATAGCCATAAAGCGTATCGTTAAACACTACGGAAGCTGTAATAGCGACTACAATTACCGCAGAAAACCCCACAAAAGGTACCAACCAGTTTTTTAAACGTTGCTCCGAAAAAAAGAATAATGCCAAAAGAATAACGATAAAAAACAGTGCAGCCCAGAAATAAATTAAGCTTGCCAAGGCCACCAAAAATCCGGCATCAAACAATTTTTTAATTACCTCTTTTTGGGTTCTTATACTTACAATACGGCGTATTGCAAGCAGGATTAAAAGATTAGAAAATAATACTTCTTGATTGGTAAAAACCTGGGGTACTAATAGCAAAAACAAGCTATATAAGAGTATTTCGTAATTACTTTTTCCGGTTAAGGAATTCTTAGTTACTATAAAATCAACGACTAAAATGGACACGTAAGACACCCCGAAAACAAGGCCTAATTTTACTATTCGCTCAAGCGTAAAAGCCCCCGATTCGTATTTAAAAACAGCTGTTAATAAGGCTATGAAAGATATAAGAAATACAATTAAAAAATTAATTGGTTTTGATTTACTAAAAAAACTTGTAATCATAAGCAGTTTTTGTATTTTTGTACTTATAAATATAAGACAGATGAAAGATTTTTTTTATGCCATTCAGGATTTTTTTGTAAATGTAGCGCTTGTTCCATTTGATGCCTTAGCAACAATAGAATTAGAGAACTGGTGGATCGCAAATTTATTTTCTTGGATCTTTATAGTAATCGCTGCTGTCGCGGTCGTATACTGGATGCTTCAATTGAAAAAACATAGTGATAATAACGAAGAAGATAAATCGGTATCTTCTCACTCCTTTTTATAAATTAAAGCGATAGGTTTCTTATAAATCGAAACCTATATCCTTACGATAATTCATCTTATCAAAATGTAGTTTATCTATATTCTGGTAAGATTTTTTTATGGCCTCTTGGTAGGTCTTTCCAAAGCTTGTAACTGCCATTACACGTCCGCCAGACGTTACCACTTTACCCTCTTTTAAATTTGCACCCGCATGAAACACTAAAGACCCTTCAATGTTTTCTAAGCCTGTTATTTCTTTTCCTTTTTCGTAAGCTTCAGGATACCCTCCAGACACCAACATAACTGTTGTTGCCGCTCTATCATCGATATCAATAGTGATGTCATTTAGCGTTTGGCTCGCAACTGCTTGAAACACCTCTACTAAATCATTCTTTAAACGCGGTAACACCACTTCGGTCTCAGGGTCTCCCAAGCGCACATTATATTCTATTACAAATGGATCATTTCCAACTTTAATTAGACCAATAAATACAAAGCCTTTATACGGTAAGTTGTCTTTTTGGAGTCCGTTAATGGTGGGTATTACCACGCGTTCCTTTATTTTAGACATAAACTCGTTATCGGCAAATGGCACTGGAGAAATGGCTCCCATTCCTCCAGTGTTTAATCCCGTATCCCCTTCTCCAATACGTTTATAATCTTTCGCCGTAGGTAAAATCTTATAGTTTTTACCGTCGGTTAGCACAAAACAACTTAATTCTATCCCGTCTAAAAACTCTTCAATAACCACTTTGGTACTTGCCGTTCCAAATTTGGCATCTACAAGCATTGCTTTTAGTTCGGTTTTAGCCTCTTCAAGATCCTTTAAAATAAGCACACCTTTTCCGGCTGCTAACCCGTCTGCTTTTAAAACATACGGTGGTTTAAGCGTTTCTAAAAAGTCGCACCCCGCTTCAACGGTAGTGGCATCAAAACTCTGGTAAGCGGCTGTTGGTATGTTATGTCTAAATAAAAACTTTTTAGCAAACTCTTTACTCCCTTCTAATTCGGCGGCTGCTTTTTGTGGTCCAATAACCGCCACGTTCTTGAGTTGCGCGTCCGCTAAAAAGAAATCATGAACCCCTAACACCAAAGGATCTTCTGGCCCTACAATCACCATTTTAATATCGTTTTTAAGGACGACGTCTTTTATAGCCTCGAAATCGGTAACAGAAAGCGGCACATTAGTCGCAATTTCTGAAGTCCCTGAATTTCCAGGTGCTACAAATAAATGTTTACACTTTGCACTTTGTGCGATTTTCCAAGCAATTGTGTGTTCTCTTCCGCCAGAACCAAGAATTAAAATGTTCATAGTTGTTGTTGTTTCCGCAAAAATAATTATTTACTTTACAAAAACATATTTATCCGTTTTTCTTTTGAATTTATTTAACCTCTCTTTACGTTTTAAAGGTTTCCCGATGACTAAGGCGTGCTCCGATTTTGAAGCCATTTCTGCGATCTCTTCCGCGGAATATCCTTTGTACATCGAAAAACAACGTCAAAAGATTGTAACGTATCACTTAAAACACAATTCCTTTTATCGCGGTTTAACGGAAGGGATAAATACTACCGATTGGAACTCTTTGCCTATTCTAACAAAAAAAGAGGTACAACAACCGTTGCAACAGCGCTTATCTGAGGGGTTTACTTTAAGAAATTGCCATATTCATAAAACGTCGGGCTCGTCTGGTACCCCTTTTATTTTTGCTAAAGACAATTACTGTCACGCCCTAACGTGGGCCGGGTTTATAAAGCGCTATAACGTTTTTAATATCAACCTCAACCACTCTAAACAAGCGCGCTTTTATGGCATTCCTTTAGATACTCAAGGCTACTATAAAGAACGGTTAAAAGACGCGCTCAGTAATCGCTATCGGTTTTCGGTTTTTGATTTAAGCGATGCGACATTTAAAAACAACCTAAAAACCTTTTCGAATACGCCGTTCGATTATATTAATGGCTACACCAGTGCCATCGTACAGTTTGCTAAATATTTAAAACGCGAACAGATTATATTACAATCCGTTTGTCCCACTTTAAAAGCGTGTATTGTCACTTCCGAAATGCTTTTTGAAGACGACAAGCATCTTTTAGAACAGTATTTGGGTGTACCCATAATTAACGAATATGGCGCTGCCGAATTAGGATTGATAGCATTCCAAGACGCTAATGACCACTGGCGCGTAAACAGTGCGGACTTATACGTTGAAATTATTGATGATGATAATAAAGTGTTGCCCTACGGCGAAATAGGTCGTGTTGTAGTCACGTCGTTGTACAACAAGGCGCATCCTTTTATTCGTTACGACCTTGGTGATTTGGGGCGTCTTTCAAAATCCAGTACTACAAAGACACCCCTTTTAGAAACCCTTATAGGTCGAACGAGCGATATCGCAAGGCTACCCAGTGGTAAAACAGCCGCCGGACTCACCTTTTATTATATCACCAAAACGATTATTGAAGACGCCTCGATAGTAAAAGAGTTTATTATCGAGCAGCTAGAATTAAACACGTTTAAGATAAGCTATGTGAGTACCAATAGTCTTTCCGAGGATAAAAAACGAGAGATTCAACACGCATTCGACATCTATTTAGAACCAGGACTGCACCTTGTTTACAAACAAAAACAGGTGTTGCATCGGTCTAAAAGTGGGAAGTTGAAGCAGTTTGTTTCTTATTTATAGTTTTTTTATGAATGCCTTTCTTTTGTGAATAGCTTTTGGCTAATGACACTTTTAAGTATATGGTTTTGATTTCGTGTTTTTTTGAAGTTTATACGTAATGAATAAATTACATCGAGAAACTTAAGAGTTCTATTTAATTGAAAGTGAATGGCATTCTTGATAAATTAGTGGCGCCGTTAATTAAACAAAATCTTCTATACAAGAAGTCAAATATAAAATTTATAAACTCATAAAACCTGTCATATCAAAGGTAGATACTCCAAATTATAATAAACGAGTTCCTACATTTAGGTGTCGAATGAAAAGTTTAGATGACGCTTGGTAAGCCTAGATTTCTATGGTTACTTTTTTAACAATAAAAAAAAGCAACCTAATTGAAAAGGTAATTATTGTCTTTTAAGCCCAACAGGAAGTGCTGAAAACGCGAGTCTTGGTGTGCGTAATTCGTATTGGAGTGTTTTAAATTAGGAAAACGGCGTGTGTTATTAGATTGTTTTATTCTGTTTAGATTTTACTAAAAAATGTTCGTATAAAAACACTATCATTTTTAAAATGGAAGCGGGTATAGAATACCCTAAACCTTTTTTATACACCCAATAATTATACTTAATTAAACGCCACTTGCTTGCTGAAATAGATGCTTTTCGTAGGCGGTAATACGCCAGCGCGTCGTTGATACTTAGCGCTGGTTTTCCGGAGCGTTCTAGGGCATTTAACCACAGTACCCAATCTTGACGTTTTCTTAAAAGTGGCATATAGACTTTACCCAACGTTTTGGCATTATACATTCCGGTGAGATTACCAATATAGTTGCTTTTTAAGAGTTTGGCATAATTCAATATAGGTAAGGCCTCCACCTTAGTGTTAAGCGGCTGGCTGGCCTCGTTAATAAGTTCATAGCTACTAAAACAAATGTCGGTATCCTGCGTGTTTAAAAACGAAACTTGTTTATCTAATTTTTCAGGTTTCCAAAGGTCGTCTGCATCCAAAAAGGCTATAAAATCACCTTTTGCCACTTGAATACCTCTATTTCGAGAATGCCCTGCTCCCCTATTTGTATCATTTATTAAGAGGAAAATATTAGGGTATTTAGCAACGAAATTATTTACAATAGTACACGTTGCATCGGTAGAGCCATCGTCGATTAACAATAGTTCCCAATGCGAATAGGTTTGATTTAGGACACTCGTTATCGTTTCGGAAATAAAAAGCTCCGAATTATAAAGCGGCGTAATAATAGAAACTAAGGCTTTCAAATAGTCAGTTAATAAGCTTCGTCTTGCCCTTTAAACATATTAATTATTGTTTGAAAAATAATTTTAATGTCTAATAACAATGACCAATTTTCGATATAAAAGATATCGTATTTAATTCGGTTTATAATATCCTCGTCGGTTTTAATTTCCCCGCGGTACCCTTTAATTTGTGCTAACCCTGTAATTCCAGGTCTTACATTGTGTCGAAAAATAAAATTGAATTTATCAATTTTTTTTGAGTAGTCTTCAGTATAAGATGGCATGTGCGGTCTTGGCCCCACCACCGACATCTCGTTTTTAATAACATTTAAAAATTGTGGTAGCTCGTCGATACTCGTTTTACGTAAAAACTTTCCGATTCTGGTCACCCGATTGTCATTTTCGGTAACATAGGTTCCTTTTATTTCGGTGGTCGTTCTTAACGATCTAAACTTGTAACACGTAAATTCTTCGTAGTTTTTACCATTGCGTTTGTGTTTATAAAACAAAGGCCCTTTCGATTCTAATTTAATGACAAGAAACAGGATAGCGGTTACCCAAGACAGTACAAAAACAATAATAAATAATGAGAAGATAACATCGAACGCCCGTTTTATAAGCTGATTAAAATCTCTATTCAGGGCCACTTCTTCTATAGAAAGCACGGGTAAATAATTATAAAAGTCCGTTTTTAATCGCTTTGAAAACAGCTTTTTAGTATTGGGAACAAATTTTATATTACTGTGATTGATATTCGCAATTTTTACAAAATAATTCACTTGTTTTTCTGTTAGGTCGTCGATAGCGCAATACACCTCATCTACTCCCATATTTCTCTCTAAATAGGGAAAACTATCGGCAATACTTCCGGTGTTGGATTTAATATACGTATCACTAAACGTCGCTAATACTTTATATCCTAATTGCTTTTGGCTTCTAAACAGCGCTTTTAATTCTTGGGCACTCTCGTTATTCCCTACAATAACGACACGACGCAAGTTCCCTTTAAGATACGTTCGCACCGTTTTTAATCCGTAATAACTTAATAGTTTTACCGCACCAATAATTGAAAAGGCAAAAACAATATACTCGAATATTTTGGAGGCCGGTAGCTTAACACTTCTAAATAAACCGACAAAAGCGAATATGATAATACTAAACACTAAGAATTGCTTAATAATTAGTGACAGCACTGTAATAACAGACGTGTACCTAAAAACGCGATAAAATTTTAAAATAGTCGAAGAAAATATCCAGAAAATAGCCGCATAGATTATGAAAATCAGAGTTATATTTTCGGAATATTCGGCACTAAACCGCGTAAGATCGTTTGCTTTAAAATTGAAATAATAAAAGGCAAGACCATTAACAACAGAGATGTCGAAAATAATAAGAAACGGTCTTAAAAGCCATGAATATCTTCCGCGCTTAAATTCCATAAATTACTTACTATTAAAACTCGAAAAGTCTTTGTGTTCACTTTTATACCATTCGTTTTTATTTAAACTTTTAAAATAGTTAAAGGTCGTTTCCATTCCTTGAGTTCGTGAGACTGTAGGTTCCCAGTCGAGTAATTCTTTGGCTAACGTAATATCGGGTTGGCGCTGTAGTGGATCGTCGACAGGTAATTCTTTATAAATTATTTTCTGAGTGGTTTCGGTTAGTTTTATAATCTCTTCAGCAAAATCTTTAATAGTAATTTCGTGCGGATTCCCAATATTTACGGGGTATGAATAATCGCTTAACAGCAATCTGTAAATACCTTCGATTTGGTCATCTACATAACAAAACGATCGCGTTTGCAGTCCGTCGCCAAAGATGGTTAAATCTTCACCACGCAGTGCTTGCCCCATAAATGCGGGAATGACACGCCCATCGTTAAGTCGCATTCTCGGTCCATACGTATTAAAAATACGAACGATTCTCGTTTCTAATCCGTGAAACCTATGGTAGGCCATTGTTATCGACTCTTGAAAACGCTTAGCTTCGTCGTACACCCCACGCGGGCCGATCGTGTTTACGTTACCGTAATACGTTTCTGGTTGCGGGTGCACTAGCGGATCTCCATACACCTCGGAAGTTGACGCTATCAATATTCTCGCCGCTTTTGCTTTCGCTAAACCTAATAAATTATGAGTCCCTAGCGAGCCCACTTTTAGGGTTTGAATAGGGATTTTTAAATAATCGATAGGACTTGCAGGCGACGCAAAATGTAAAATGTAATCGACATCTCGTTCAATTTTAATATACTCGGTAACATCGTGTTTTATAAACTGAAACTGGGGATGGTCTAACACGTGTGCGATGTTTTTTTTATCGCCTGTAATAAAATTATCCATACCAATAACAGCGTATCCTTCGGCGATAAAGCGATCGCATAAATGTGATCCTAAAAAGCCTGCTGCCCCTGTAATTAAAACTGTTTTCTCTTGCATTATCTTCCTATTGAAATGTAGGTTATATTTTCGTTTTCAACATCTGGAACATCGTAAAGATTTCTTCCGTCGAAAATAACGTGGCCTTTCATTTTTGCTTTCATTCTTTCGAAATTAGGCGTTCTAAAAATGCTCCACTCGGTACAAATTACCAAAGCATCGGCATTCTCTAAAGCGTCGTACATACCGTCGGCATAGGTTATTTTATCTCCTAATTTGCGTTGTACGTTCTCCATTGCCTCCGGATCGAAAGCGGTAATATTACACCCTAAATTTAGTAAGCTTTCTATAACATCTAACGCTGGTGCTTCGCGAATATCGTCGGTTTCAGGTTTAAAGGCTAAGCCCCACACCGCAATATTTTTTCCTTTGAGATCGCCCTTAAAATAGTTCTCAATTTTAGGAATAAGCACCACTTTTTGTTTTTTATTCACCTCCAAAACGGCGTCTAATATTTTAAAATCGTAATTATTATCTATTCCGGATTTATATAATGCTTTTACATCTTTAGGAAAGCAAGACCCTCCATAACCAATGCCAGGAAATAAAAACCGTTTCCCGATTCTTGAGTCGGTTCCCATTCCTATTCTCACTTTATCGACATCGGCGCCTACTTTTTCGCAAAAGTTAGCAATCTCGTTCATAAACGTAATTTTTGCTGCTAGAAACGCATTAGACGCGTATTTTGTTAATTCCGCCGATTTTTCATCCATAATAATAATCGGGTTTCCAGAGCGTACATACGGTTTGTATAATTTTTCCATTAAAGCAATAGCGCGCTCACTACGCGCTCCTATCACGATACGTTCTGGTTTAAGGAAATCGTCTACTGCAAAACCTTCTCTTAGAAACTCAGGGTTCGACACCACATCGAAATCTACCGTTGCGTGTTTTGCAATAGCTGCTTTCACTTTGTCGGACGTTCCTACAGGCACGGTACTTTTATCGACAATGACTTTATAGTCTTTAATACTTTTCCCGATGTTATCGGCAACGCCTAAAATATATTGTAAATCGGCCGAACCATCTTCATCTTCAGGGGTTGGTAAAGCTAGAAAAATAATATCACCGTGTGCTAATCCTTCCTCTAAACGCGTAGAAAATTTTAAACGGTTGGCTTTTATATTTCTTTCGAATAAAACATCAAGATGCGGCTCGTAAATAGGCACCTCACCCTGTTGCATTTTTTTTACTTTGTTTTCGTCTATATCTATACACAGCACGTCGTTACCAGTTTCTGCTAAACATGTTCCGGTAACTAACCCTACGTATCCTGTACCTATTACTGCTATTTTCATTTGTTTACTGTCTTATTATTCCGAACTCTTACGCTTCTGCCAACGGACATACGATGGTCTATCAATCGTATAGTATAACTGCTAGATTTCAGTAATAGCAAATATAAAAGAAACCGCTTAACCGCGTATTATATTCTTACAATATGTTTAATCTAAAGCTTCGTACTCCGAATTTTTGCTTTTATAGGTTTTTAATGTTCTTTTTAGCGCTTTTACTGCGGCCAAAGCATCATACGTTTCTACTGCCTTTTGAAGGTTTTGAAACGCCCTATTTATTTCTGATAAGGGTACTGTGTTCGGTTCGTTAACCACAAAGATATCGCGATGTCTTGTCGGTTCTAAATTAGTATTTCCAGAGACTAATTCCTCGTGTAACTTTTCCCCTGGTCGCAAACCAATGGTTTCTATTTGAATATCTTGAATGTTATAGCCTGATTCTTGAATAGTTGTTGTCGCAATATCGTAAATAGATTGCGGTTTGCCCATTTCGAATACCAATATCTCACCCGTTTTTGCGAATGTTAAGCATTCGGCCAACAGCGACACTACTTTAGAAACACTAATTAAATACCGTGTTGCCTTTTTATGGGTAATCGTTAAAGGTTTGTTCTCTTTTAACTGCGCTTTAAACAACGGAATCACAGACCCATTTGAGTCTATAATATTACCGAAGCGCACGGTTATAAAGCGCGTGGCCTCCGGATGCGATTCGCTTAGTATTTTAATATATTTTTCGGCTAATAGTTTAGTGGCCCCCATGACACTCGATGGATTTACCGCTTTATCTGTAGACATAAAAACAAACTGTTTTACGCCGTTTTTTAGAGCGGCATCCGCTAGTAGTTTTGTGCCTAAACTATTGACTTGAATCCCTTCAATAGGCTGTTTTTCGATGGTTGGAACGTGTTTATAGGCTGCCGTATGCAACAAAAAATCGATCGTGTTTTCGCTTAATAGTTTATTGATAAGCGCTACATTGGTAATACTTCCAAGAACACATTGGATTGTTGTAGATTCAGGAACCACACTATTTATAGCGTGCTCTAAATTAAAAAGGGGTGTTTCGGCGGTATCTAACAGAATAATTTTTTTGGGCTGAAACGGTAAAATAAAATGTGTTAGTGCCCACCCAATCGTTCCTGCCGCACCGGTAATTAAAACACATTTGTTTTCAAACATAGCTTTATTTCCTTTTTAGAAATTCAGATAACACTTCTGCGATGCGTAATCGGTCGCTTGGGGTTAAATTTGATCCCGAAGGTAAACAAACACCGCGATTAAACAAGTCTTCGCAAACGGAACCGCCGTAATAGGCGTTTGTTTTAAAAACAGGCTGTAAATGTAACGGTTTCCATAGTAGTCGCGCTTCAATAGAGTGTTTTGCTAAATGATCTATAAGAGCTGTAGGACTAAAACTAGCGGATGAGTTGATTAGAATGCAGCTTAACCAATAATTAGACTGATATTTTTGATCGGGAGATGTGAATACACTGATATCTTTGCTTCCGCTGAAGAATTCTTGGTAAAACCGATGATTGGCCTGCCGTTGTGCTATACGCGTCTCTAATACCTCCATTTGCCCTTTTCCTATGGCAGCACACACATTACTGAGTCGGTAATTAAAACCAATATGCTGATGCTCGTAATGCGCTGCCGGTTCTTTCGCTTGCGTCGCATAGAAAAGCGTGCGCTCTTGGAGTGCTTTAGTACGACTTACCAAGGCGCCACCGCCGGACGTGGTTATAATTTTATTCCCATTAAATGAAAAGATTGAAAACTGGCCAAAAGTGCCACATTTCCGCTTTTTATAAGTTGATCCCAGTGCTTCGGCGGCATCTTCAATTACAGGTATATCGTAAGCTGAGGCGACTTTCAAAAGGGCTTCTATTTTGGCTGGCATTCCATAGAGATCCACAAATATAATCGCTTTCGGTTTTTTGTTTTGTTGGATTCTGTCTTTAATTGCAGCTTCTAAAACCACCGGACACATATTCCAAGTCCCTGGTTCGCTATCAATAAAAACGGGGATTGCCCCTAGATACGTTATGGGATTCGCCGTCGCACAAAAAGTGAAACTTTGGCAAATTACCTCATCGCCAATCGTTACGTCTAATAATTTTAAGGCTAGGTGAATTGCCGCCGTCCCCGAAGAGAGCGCCGTTGAAAAGCTTGAAGCATTTAAATACACGTCTATCGCTGATTCGAACTCAGAAAGCTGCGGCCCCACTGGCGCTATCCAGTTATCCGTAAAGGCTTGTTTTACATACTGTTCTTCGGAGGTGCCTAAATGGGGAGCGGAGAGCCAAATTTTAGAAATCATAGCTTAAAAAAGGTGTTTACAAGGTAATATATATCTTTTCTAAAACTGAGCTCGTGTACATATTTTATATTTAATTCGATTTTTTTAGGCCAGATTACCGTCGCGTTATACTGCCTTGGATCTTGTTGTTTTGCTAAAAGCGCTTCTTCGTTTCTAAAATAGACTGTTGCGGGCCCAGTAATTCCTGGGCGAACATTAAGAATAATTTCTTCTTCGCCTATTAACTCATCAGCAAAACCAGGAACATCAGGTCGCGGCCCTACACAGCTCATCTCTCCAATAATTATATTTAATAGTTGCGGCAGCTCGTCTAATTTCGAGCGTCTTAAAAACGCACCAATCTTAGAGATTTCTCCGTTATTTTGTACCGTTTTAATTTTAAAGATGGTAAATTTCAATTTAAAACGTCCTACTCGGGTTTGTTTAAAAACACCATAAGATTTGGTGTCTATACTCGCTATTATAATGAGTACTACAATACACCACCATAAAATAACCAACAATAGGGTAGCACTAAATACATCAGCGACTCTTTTAATGTGTTTGTACGATTGTAGTTCGTTTGGCATTTTAACAATAGACTATAAACTGTATTTTAATACGCCTTTTCTTCTCCTCGAATCGCGTTAATGGCGGTCTGTAGTATAATTTTTATATCCATTAACAACGACCAGTTTTCGACATAAAAAATATCGAAACGTACCCGATTAATAATGTCTTTATCCGTTTCTATTTCCCCTCTAAACCCACTTACTTGTGCCAGCCCTGTAATTCCCGGTTTCACCAGATGGCGCACCATAAACTTATCCACTTTTTTAGAGTACATATTGGTATGGCTTATCATGTGCGGTCTTGGGCCTGCAACAGACATATGGCCGAGAAATACATTAAAAAACTGGGGCAACTCGTCTATACTCGTTTTTCGAATAAACTTACCCACTTTAGTAATTCGCACATCATTTTTTATGGCTTGTTCAACATTGGCATTCTTATTTACCGTCATAGAACGGAACTTATAACAACCAAAATGGGAGTGACTAAACCCACTTCTAGATTGTTTAAAAAATACAGGCCCTTTAGACTCTAATTTAATTAGAATAGCAATGATTGGTGTTAACCACGATAATAAAAACACAATAACTAAAGTTGAAAAAATAATATCGAAAACACGTTTAATAATTAAATTCAAGGGTTCATCTAAAGGAATTTCGCGTAATGATAACACCGGAATGAAATCGTAGTACTCGTATTTCAATTTTTTTGAAAACACTTCTTTATTATCAGGAATAAATTTGAGTTCTCTTAAATTATTGTCCGCAAAATTAATTAATTTATTAATCTGATTGTTCGTTAATTCTGATACTGAAAAGTAAATTTTATCAATTTTATGTTCTAAAATATAGCTGAAACACGATTCTAGAGAAAACGCTTCAGATCGCGTATTAAATTGTTTACTTACTTCGTATCCAAAATCCGATTGCTCCTTAAAGATTTTTAAAAGTTGATTCATTTTACTATTCTTACCAATAACAACGACATAGCGAATGTTACCTTTAAAAATAGCACGGTATTTTAATAAGAGTAGATAGGTTGTAATTTTAAAAGCGAACACTAAACCGAAGCAAGTTAGAAAGTACAACGCTAAATAAGAACGACTAATCTCCGGCTGTTTAAAAAAACCAATAAAAGCGTATAGTATTACGGCGTAAAAGCCCATCTGTATGCATACCAGACGTGTTAGGCGAAACAATCGAGTATGTCTTTGAATATTATAAAATCCGGTTTTTAGAGCAATTAATAACCAGAAAAAAACACTATATAGAATAAAGATATAAAGATTTGTAATACTAAGCGGAAACAAAAAGATAGTCCCTATTATAATTGCAATATCAATACTACATGCTAGCGGCTTAATTAATCCTGAAAATCGATGCTGTCTGTACTTCACTTATTCGTTGGGGATTATAAAGTCCCATTTTTAGGATTAGTAGTTATAAAATCTCTATTTTTAAGTTGAGCGTAAATGCTATAGCACTAATTTTAACCGAGTTAAAACGCAGTACGTTTTAGCCCCACGTTATATATACGCTCTAAAACGTTCGTGGACCATTTTTAACAAAAAAAACGTATTGTATTATATGCTAAGATTTTGGTTAAGGGACTTATTTTATAACGATTTAACTCAGATTAACGCCTTTAGCGAGACAAAGATAATAAACTATTCATAAAATTAAGATTATTTTAACACTGCAAATCGATTTTAAAATGTTTTCGACGTCTCATTACTATAACCCCTCAAAGTAAAAATACTCAAAATCTTCCGAAAAAATTATTTAATTTTCCGTTTCTCGTTAAGCACCAAACCAATAAACTTGCTATTTCCTACTAAATAGCGTTTCCACATTCTTTGTGGCTCTTGAGAGAATCTGTAAAACCATTCCAAACCAGAATTTTGCATCCATTCTGGTGCGCGTTTCACCTTACCAGAAACGACATCAAAACTGCCACCAACGCCCATAATAAAGTTCACGTTTTTTAGCAATGCCTTATTGTCGTATAAAAAATTCTCCTTGGTTGGTGAGCTAATAGCTACAAATAACATATTAGCACCGCTATTCGCTATTTCTCTAGCAATATCTTGCTCCTCTTCCTTTTTAAAATACCCATTTCTATAGCCCGCAATAATATCTGGAGAATAGGTTTTAGAATAGTTATCTACTACCGCTTTAACAACGGCCTCTTTTGCACCGAAGAAAAACACTTTATACTTTTTTTGATGTGCTAATGCAACTAAGTTAACCATAAGATCAATACCCGCTACGCGTTCTTTTAACGGTTTCCCTAGTATTTTTGAAGCCCACACAACAGCTTGCCCATCGGCATTAATTAAATCGCTTTCATTAACGCTTTGGCGTAATTGCAAATCGGATTGCATCGCTACAATTTTCCCCGCATTAACCACGACGTGATGTAGCTGCTCACCTTTGCTTATAGTATGGTCTACAATAGCCAAGGTTTCTTGCATTGATACATTGTGAATGTGCGTATTAAGTATGTTGATTTTGTTCATTGTACTTGAGGTATTCTCTTAAAACAACTAAATATATAGCTATTGAAGGATAACTGAAAAAATTACCAGCCAAAAGTACGATAATGAACAATACCGAGAGTAATACAGCATTATAAATTTCAAGTTTAACGACCAGAAAGGCTTTAAAAAACACGTAATAATATAATAAACCTCCTATACTTCCGAAAAAATAAAAAATATCTATAAATTCAATTTGAGATTTTGTGGCTAAGTCTGAGACTCCCCCAAACATATAATTAAACGTCGTCCAGTGTTCCTGAATGTAAGGTATAGTCCGTTCAATTAATAATTCGTTTCTATAGGACATTACCGATGAAACTAATCCATCTTTCAGGCGGATCTCGTTAAAAATACCGAACTTAAAGAAAAACACATAAGCTGTAAGCGCTCCTAAAACAATGACACCAGCTGCGATTATCTTATTATTTATTCTAGTATATTTCCAAATGTAAACGCCCAAAAAACAGCCCAAAAATAGATACCCCACTTTCGTCCCTAAACAAAACATCGAACCGATAATAATTAAATTGGGAATCTTTTTAAACACAGTAGCCTTATACTTCGCTATTAAGTAAATTAATGTAAGGCTATACACATAAGAGCTCGTAGCTGAAGTAACAAACAAACCGTTAAAACCAAATCGAGAACCTAAATACGTATTAAAAATTTTAATATCGAAAAGTAAACCGCTAAAAACGAATAACGCATTGCAAAGCATAATATATTCAAAAATCACAAATAACTTTTCTCTTTGTTTTATGGAGAGTGTGTAACTATTGAAAAATAGTAACAGAATAACAGGGTATACTAATTTAGAAAAAGCAATTACGGCCTCTTTATAAGCACCGCTATCTAAGGCAAATTGTCCCAAGACAAAAGTTAAGCAAAGCAGTCCTAATAGCCTTAGTGACTTAGGCTGCTGTATTAAAAGATAAAGACCTACACCTAATAATAAAACTCCTTTAGTGACTTGCAATATCCCTGGTGTCTCTCCTGTAGAGAATAAAACAATTTTAAAAAAAGCCTCTGTGATGAATAATAGAAGCAGTGATAACACAGCAAAATTGGAATGCAGATATTTAATACAGCTTAATCTCATTTACTAATTTCTAAAACTCACTAAATATTTTAACAGCATTGTTTCTTCTCAATTTATCTCTCATAAATAGATCAAATTTATTTAGGGAAAAATTAGTAAAAGCTTTTGGGTGACCAATAATAACGAAGTTTTGCTTGTTATCTTTAGAGTACATTTTATAAGCTTTATTTAATAAAGATGCTTTATAACCATCCATTGATACTACTGAGTGAGAGGGTTTTGTTAACAATCTCTTTATCTGTAGATTTGAGGTAGGTGAAGCGCTTCCATCTCCGTAAGGTTTATGTTTTTCTAAACCTATTTTTTTTATAACTGCAAATTTCCAAAAAAACAATGGAAACACTTTTGTGCTAGCTATAGGGATTTCTAAAAAAGGTCCTTTTTCATCCTCAACACAAGGGTCATTAGAAAATCTCCAATGGTCTAAATCTTTGGCACTCTCAAAATCAAACCACTGTGTTTGTGTCGTATTTTTACCGTTATAAAACACTGTACTATCAATTTTTAAATCACATTCTATAAATGCGTTTTTAAGCTTTTCAAATGGTTGAATACACCAACCACCTGCTCTATACGTATTTATTTTCTTACTTATAATTTCTTCTAAAATATTTTTGTACCTGAAAAAAATATCTAAAATCCCGCTCTCTGAAAAGGCATCTAATCTATATCTCTTGAGGTCAAAATTCCAACCGTTTTCATCATATGTAGTATCTTCCCAGTGTGGATGGATATGCAACTGTATGTCATGCCCGTTATCAGAAAGTTCTTTTATTTGATTACTAACCAAATTAAAATCTTTTTCCAAATTAGGATGTTTTTCTTTGAATTCTTTTAACTTTATCAAATAACCTGAATCAACAAAAAACACACACTTAAAATTATATTTATTTGCTATTTCAATTAACTTATTTGTAGGTTCTATAATACATTTCTCAGGAGTTCCCGAATTCCCGAAAAACAACTCATAATCTAAAGTTACAAAAATATTCATCTTCTAAGCTTTATATTTATTCAATATCATTAATGGAAAAGTTAAGAAATAGTACAATAATTGTTTATTCCTCGGTATTGTTTTTTTCCAATTCAAATCTTTTTTAATTATAATTTGTTTATTGGATTTCATCCGGTTACCTCCAATAATATGGGGCATATCGAATTCATTATCTAGTTGTACCGATGCCTCTTCATTAATTGTGTTTTTTAAAATATAATCTAAAGCTTTTTCTGGATTGTCAACGAAATCTTCATATTTTAATTTAATTACATCTTTGTCTAGCCAACAGACTAATTGTGCAAATAAATTTATTAAAGTATAATATATAATAGTAGCAATTGGTGACTTAGTCGTTTGCACTTGTTTACCAAAAGAATTAATAACACCACGTACATCCCTGATTACATAAATACCTTTAATTTTAATTTTTTTTGATCTTTTTAATAGCAAATAGCGTGCAACATACTTAGAAGAATCTAATAACCAAGGAGTTTCTGTATTCTTTTTTAAACACTCAAAAATTGGAGTTTGGGTATTTAAGTACTCTTGATCTTCTTTCTTTTTGAAAAGTAATGCAGGTATATTTCGATGCCCCTCCTTTATTTTAACAAGTTTTCTATTATGTGAAATTTCAACCGGTTTTAAATCTAAACACGTATATGTTTCACACCAAAACTTGCATTTGTTTAAAGGTTTTTCACAAGAACATTTTTTATCATCCTCTAAATACTCATAAAATTGATGCATTTCTCCTATGGTAGTAATACTAGCATTGCTATTTAAAACTGTTGCTATTAAGGTTGTACCACTTCGCCCTGCTCCTAATAAATAAATTAAGTTCACGTAATTTTACTTTTTAAATCATATATTATTAAACCCAGTATTAAGCTAAAATATTTAATTCCGAGTTCTCTTTCTAAAACACTCTCTGTCATACAAGCCATTAAAAATAGCATTAGCAAAGCTAGCATAAAATAATTCTTATTTTCTAAACTTGTTTTAATAAAAAAATATAAAACGAATAAAAAAATGATGAGTCCCAAAACACCAAATGTGCTTAAGTATTCGAAAAATTGATTATGAGCATTTAACTTCTTTTCATACGCCAATTTATATCCATGAATTTTATACTGCTCTTGCCTTAATAAATCGTCATTACCTATGCCCGGACCAACAATTGGGTTATTCAAAAACACTTCCCAAGAAGCGTCTAGTCTAGATATCCGTTTGTCGCCAATTTCATCATTATTAAGATTTAACATCTTAAAATATTTCCTCTTCAAATAATCACTTTCTTGATTTAGAACAAAACCAGAAAAAGGAACAACAAACAATAAAGGTAATATTAAGTACTTCCAATTTCTGCTATATAATAAAAAACCCGCAAAAAATATGAACAACGTTATAATTGTGTTTCTCGCAACAAGATGAAATGTAAATACGGTAAACAACGAAATAAGGAAAATAGCAAGATATTTAATTCGTTTATTTGTTTTTCGATAAACATATTCCTTAAATAAAAACAAAATACTCGTTAAGAGTAAAAAACCTAAATAAGGAGGATGAATATCTATTATCCTAGTTAAATATTCGTTACTCCTTTTCCATCCTAATAAATTTGAAATAGGCTCATTATTCATTAAAACTGCTGTAATAGCATTATACCAGCAGATAGTAACTGCAATAAGGCACCCCATAACCAAAGAGTTGAATACTAGAAAAGCTACTTTACCTCTATATATAACGCTTAAAACTAAAAACGAAAAAGGCAATGCTAAAAGAGGCAATGCCCTTACTGTCTCATTTATTCCCTTGTCGAGATCTGAAGCATAACTTATTCCAACAAGTTTTATTAAAAAGAGTCCTGATGAAATTAAAAGTAAGACTATGTTAGATTTTGAAAAAAATTTTAGTTTATATTTAGCGGCTATAAAAATTGAGAAAATAGCTATAGCTATTATAAACCAAGTATTTACATGTTCAATTAAAGGTAATGTTGAAGAAAAACCAATTAAAAGGAAACGTAAAAAAAGTTCTTCATTTTTATGCATCTACCGTATACTGATTTAATCGTTATATATTAAAGTTGTTTGCAAATGTAACTCATTTATAAATTGATAGGTAAAAAACAAAGATGTTGTACTTTGTTTTTTATTAAAGTTATTAGAACACCAACCTAGTGGCATTTCTTTATCTCCTTTTAGTAATCTAGCTTTCTTAAATTCCTTGTTGATTATTTTTACCGAAGTGTTTCTTGACTTAAGTATTACAGTCTCTTTTTTTAAGTCTACATTGACATCTGGGTGAAAATGCAAATAAAATTGAATTGCTTTACTATCATTATCGTTAGATGCAAAGTTATCTGTGACTATAATTTCTTTTTTAATTTTATTAAATTCAATTCTTCTAGAGTGCATGACTCCGTCCCTTAAAAAGGCATTTGTTTGGGCTTCACAAAAAGAAAAAGCTTCTGAAAAAGAGTTATCCATCACTCTTGTTTCAGGGCAATCAATCCAACTCATACGCCCATTATTAACGGCATGATTTTTATTGTTAACCGAAATAGTATTGTGCGCTTTTACGCTTCTAAAGTAATCTCTCCAAGACAAATATTTGGTATGGTATTGATACGTTCCTGAGTCTATTAGAAAAGGAATATCATTAACACTTAAATTAAAATGAAAAACATCAGAATGACCATGAGCAGCAGAAATATGATCTCCCATAATGCCACAATCAAACGAAAGCTTTGTTTTAGTATTATGATCGTACATAAAACTATAACCAGAAGACTCAAATAGTATATCCTCTTGTTTCTTATTGCCTAGTGTATTTACAAACTGCCTTCCAAATATTAGGTAATTTCTAAAATCGACATTTCGAATTGTTTTATAATCTGTATTAAACAAGTAATTACTAGAACCTAATTGAGAATTATATAGTGAAAATTTATTATCAAAATAAGGATTTACGACATAGCCTCCGTCGTCATCCCCAAATACGGTCTCGATATTATAGTACTCAACGTGTTCTGTAAAATTAAATAAGCTTTTTGATTTTTCTAAAATCTCTTTTGGGATACTATTCCCTGCTTGTTTTAAAAACTCAATACTAATTATAATTTGATCTGTTACCTCTGCATGATAGCGTGTGCATAACTCCATATGCACGCCATCTGGATTTACTTGCCGATCTACTTGCTTAAAAAACAAGGCTTTCCATTTAGCCGTTTCTTTTTTGTTTACTTGAAAATATGATGCTATTACATTAAGCCCCATTAACTCAGCCATTAAATGATTATTAGCAGAGGAGTACAAAGACAAATGATTCTTTAAATACAAATAATTAAAATGAAGCTGGCTTGTAATTTCAGTTTCAAGTGCATTACTTAAGCTATTAAATTGTTTTAAAATAATATGTGTATACACCAAATTCACACTACGTATACCAACCTCTATTCCAGAGGTCCAGTGTATCGAGTTTAAAAATGGATTCTGCTTATTCCATTTTGTAACTATTTGTTCTATATTATATAAATAGTCTTCTTTTACAGAGACGTCTGAAACTGCTTTAAAGGCTATAAAAGGTAAGAACTCAAAACGAGACAACTCCGCAACAAACTTAACATCTCCATTAGTTTCAAAATCTTGACGCTTTATATTACCATAGTAATTTTTAGGAGACGTTATCTTATTTAAAACATCTTCTCTCCAGTTCGTAAGTTTAAAGACATCTACTGCCTGCGTAAAAACATTAAATTGAGTTGAGAATGCTGTCTCTTTAAAACAATCGTTTAAATCGTTTACGTTATATTTTACCGCTTTAAAGCTTAAGTTTAAGGATAGCTTTCTTGGCACCTCTATTTCTTGAAAACGCCCTTTAATATGAGTTTGCATTAATTGAGGTATCCTAAAGTATAAAATTTCTTTTATACCCATAAGTTTTAACCGATTATAGTACCACTTTAGTTTATTCAATTTTAATATTTTTACCTGAATTCTTCATAATAAACTCACCTGATCCAGTTTCTAAAACCAAAAAAACAGAATATGCTCCTTTTTCTAACAATCTCGCTGGCATAATGAATGTAAAGTTTGAATTCTTAGCAGATAAACCAAACTTTTTTTCGTTGCCAACAGACTCTCTATTATATACCTGGCCGTCCACACTAAAGTAAATAAAATCATCATCTTTTTTTAATATTATATGTTTCTTGGACTCTTTTGTAAATGGAAAATCTGTATTAAACAACCAACCTTTAATTTCTAATTCTGAGTTAATCGAAACCGTAATTTCTTTTTTACTCTTAAATTTTTTATTATTAATTATATTTATTCCTCCTTTGAGATTAGCGTTGTCTACATTGAGGTTGAGGTTATAAATCAAATCCTCAACTGTTTTTACCGTCATAACAGAGTCTGTTTTTAATGAATAATTTATATTTACATAGTTTGCAAGAATATTAGAGGCAACTATTTGTCCTTTATAATTTAAATGCTGATTAAAGCCTAAATTTTCATTTTTTATGTAATCATTACTGTAAATCATTTGATGATTATTCATGTCTAAAAATCTAACATTTTTATTACTAATAGATAATTGATTTAAATACTTATTAATATTATTAAAATCATCAATTTTGCTATTATAATATGTGTTATACATCGGTAAAGTTAGAAATAATAGCTCAAAATTATGTTTTTTGGATAATTTTATAATTTTATCGATATAAACTTTTTGATCATCACTAATAGAAAGAACCTTATCAAAACTCCCTTCTTTAAATTGTTTTGAAACTTCATCACTTAAAAAGCTCAACGATATCTTATAATCTTTATATCGCCCTTTCAATTGGTCCTGCTACCAGCTGAGGAAAGAAAGATACAAACGCAAAAAAAGCTAAGGCATTTTTAGTAGGTTCTAGTTGCTTTCTATAAATATCAATGGTATAGCTAAGCGTTTGAAATGTGTAAAAACTTATGCCAACTGGCAAAATTATGTTTAGAGTAGTGGGCTCTAATTCTTTTCCAAAAAGACTAAAGCTTTGAATAAACGAATCAATAAAAAAGTTAGCATATTTAAAATATGCTAAAAAGCCTAGGTTTACTAATAAGCCAATACCCAATAAGCTCTTTCGCTTCTTTTTATCTTCGGTTTTAAAAATATATTGACCAATAACAAAATCTACTAAAGAACTGAAGGCTATTAATAATAAAAATCTCCAATCCCACCAACCGTAAAACAGATAGCTGACTATAATTATAAAAAGATTTCTTAAAGTGATTTTTGAAGCTACTAACCAATACAAAATAAAAACTATTAGAAAAAAAATCGCAAAATCGAGTGAATTAAAAAGCATACTATTTATTTAAATGACTTACAATTAATTTATACTTATTTTTTGAAGTTTTAATAATATTTTCTTCCCTAACCCTGTTAATTGATAACTTTACTGTGCTGTTCAAACGTTGTTGAATCTCTTTTATTAAAAAAATTTCGTCTTTGTCCAAGAATTTGTCGTTAACAACTATATTTACAATTAACTCTTCTATGGTATATTGAATAATTTGAGAAACTAATATATTAGGAACTTGTTTAAAAGCTAGAGACATAGCGGCACTTCCTATTTGAAGACCATCTTTAGTAATAATGCAATCGTCTACCCTACCCCCAATTTGCTTAACTTTATTGTTTCTGTTAACCTCTATAATATCGTTAACTT
Source organism: Bizionia gelidisalsuginis (assembly GCF_008086185.1). NCBI lineage: Bacteria > Pseudomonadati > Bacteroidota > Flavobacteriia > Flavobacteriales > Flavobacteriaceae > Bizionia > Bizionia gelidisalsuginis. The sequence continues at coordinate 156,516 of NZ_VSKN01000004.1, read as the reverse complement.
GATATCTAATTAATGGAAACTCTCTATTAATTAAGTTTGTGGTAAAAATCTCCCCTTCGCTAATAAACTCATTTACTGAATACAGTTTAGGAAAAATATACTCTCCCCTATGAGTCTTCTGGACTAATGATATTGTACGTTCTGCATTCCCATATCTATCAAAAATTTTAGTGTCTAGTGTTTTTTCAATCTTATCTTGTTGATGTGGGTATAGTGTTTCTGATGAAGTAAAAGCTAATGGTATATCAACTTTAAGATTATGCCTCAAAAACACATTCGATAAAGCCTCTAGTGAACTGGGGTAAGCTAAAATTGTTTTTGGCTTAAATAAATTTATCTTTTCAAAATACCATTTTGCATTTTCAGGTTTTATATGATAACTAGATAAATACAAAGTATTGTTGAATTTGTCAAAATATTCTTTCTCTTTTCCATTTAAAGCGCCTCGTAACGAAATTACTCTGTCTCCATAAAAATGGCCAGCATTATTTCTAAATACCTCATTATAACTCGCTTCATTTAAAACACAGTTTAAACTATAATAAACTTTTAGGGGAGACCCCGTAGTACCGCTAGTATAAGAGGTATGTTTTATAAATTTATTGCCTGTATAAATATCATTAACATTATCTTTTATTAACTCTTTAGTTATGATAGGTAGATTTACTAAATCTTCCTTATTTTGAATTTGATTTAAATTAACACCATAGCTATTATATAAGTTTTTATAAAATAAAGATTTACCATAAGCATTTTTAATATGCTTTATTAACAATTCATTTTTTAGTTCCTCCTCTTCATCTATAGTCAATATTTGATATTCCTTTATTTGGCGTAATCTCTTTTTAAAGAATAGACCGTATTTCATCGAGTTATTTATAAAATCCTTAAAAACCATAAGCTGCACTTAAATTTCGTTGTAAATAATTTCTAATTGTTTCATAACTTCTTCAGGAAAAAAAGGTGTAATTCTCATATAAGAATTAGCACCGTGATTAACTATTTTATTTGGATTATCAACATAGAATTTGATTGCTTCAAAAATCTGTTCTTTGTTTCCTGGTTCTATCATTATTCCATTCACTTTATCTTCTAATATTTGTGGTATTCCACCCACATTAGTAGAGATAAGAGGCATTGCATAGCTCATCGCCTCCAGTAAGGAAATGGGTAAACCCTCGTTATAGGATGGTAAAATAATAACATCATTTGATTTATATAATAAATCTTTTTTATCTCCAGTTACCCATCCAACATAATTAACAATATCCTCTAATTCAAATTCTTTTATTTTTAGTTTCAATAAACTTGTTTCTCCATTGCCACCAATATTAATATTTACTAAACCTAACAATTCATTTTTATGTATTTTCAATACTTCTAACAAATCAAAAACGCCTTTTCTTTGCCCTATTTTTCCCAAGAAAAGAATACTAATAATTGGGTTTATTTGTTTTTTAAAAACCTCTCTTTTTTCTACAATATTATTGACTACATATATTTTCTCCTTATTGAAGGTTTTAAAGTAATAATCTTTCCATTCTTCGGATAACACTATTAAGGCGTCACTCATTTCAATTATGTGCTCTATTCTTTTTCTAACAAATAAAGAAGCATTTTTATAAAACAAATGATACTCGGCACCGTGAATATGGTAAATCATCTTTTTTTTAAAAATCGTTTTAGAAATTAAAATGTAAAAATACTTTCTATAAAAGCTTCCTCTTGAAGCGCCATGGATATGAATTATTTTTAGTTTTGGATTAAAAAGCAGATAAAAGCAGTAATAAAAGAGAGAAAAAGGAAGAAATAGAAAGTTTAATATTGTGTTTTGAAAAAAAGCAGATGGATAAAAATTAAAGTTAATTCCCACTTTTTGACTATACAATTCCAAAACACTAGCTATTCCTCCTTTCCTTCGTTTGAAATTTGGAGCTACGTACAGCACCTGATTAAATACATTATTTTTTCTATTCATTACCATCTTATAATTAAAGCGATGAAACTTACTATTAGTGTTAGTAAAAAGAACACTCTAATAAGTTGAATTAATTGATTGTTTAATTTTCTATTTGCTTTTGGATTAAATATAAATACCGCTACGATTATAAAATAAACTAATTTAGGATCTACGGGGAAGTTTCCTGCTCTTACACTCCACAGTAAGTTGAAGAAAAAAGCGGTATAAATAACGATATAAAAAGGGGAATTGAGATTTCTAAAACGTTCGTAAAAAAATCTAGAAATGTAACCTATAATCAGAGGAAAAATTAAACTATAATAACCAAAATCCATAAAGTAGCTAAACGGTATAGCCGCAGATTGTGCTGTTCTCGATTTTGTGTAATTTTTTTGCAAATAAGATGCCCCGTGATCTTTATAATTAGGTATAAATAAAGACAGATAAATACCTAACGTGTATTTCCCGTTTAGTTTTTCGCCATCTAACTTATCCACTATATAGGCCCCAAATTTTTGCGAACCTGTTAAATCCCCGTGTACTACCCAAGCTGCGACTTCTGCAGTTGACATTTCACCCGACAAATTTAAGTGATTCTTTCCCCCGTGTCGCAGTATTTGCACCCAACCGATTAAGAATAATACTAAAACCCCTGTAAACAAAACTCTCTTAAACGTTTTTAAACTGACTTGATAGTAGTTAAGATAGATAACTAAAGCGCCTACAATGGTGAAAACTATTAATGCTCTTTCAGCAAAGAGTATATTTAAAAGAATAGATATAAAAAACTGAATTAGGTATAAATTATTTTTTCGTATTACGTAGAAATAATAGGCAATTATACCTAAAAATGACAACGCTTTTGTAGGAAAATCGACGAATCCGCCTAACTGTGACAGTTTAATACGCAAAAATCTGTTATCACTAATTATAGGAATACCAGAGATGTAAATAAATTTCAATATGAAAAACAATAAAGACACTAGGTAAATTAAGTGAAATATGTTTATTGTTGATAGACTAACTTTTTTGTACTCTACGACAGTAACTTTTTTGGCCGAATAGTACCCTATAAAATAGAATAGAATATACAGAACGTATAGACCCAAATAACTAGCAGTATAGCCTAGCATATCGCCTCGCCACCCTAATCCATTAGGAATAAAAGCAAGAAGGCTTACTATTATAAAAAATAATATGTAAGCATGCGGGTGTGCTATGTATTTAATCCATTTCATTTCCTACCACTTAAAATTTCACCCAAGTTCTTATATTCAATCTTTTTCTTATATAATACGCACCTAAAACATTCCATAACATCATACCTGCAGCACTTGCCAATGCAACACCTTCCATTTTAAAAAACCGTACTAATACTAAACTTAAAACAATATTAAAAATTAAGGACATTGTTATAATTTTTTGCAATTTTTTTTGATGTCCAGTCATTTGAAAAATTGGACCAACGGGACCCGTAATTACATTTGTTAATTGAGCAAAAAGCAATATTCTTAAAACGGTTTTTCCTGCCACATATTCTTCACCGAAGAAACTTAAAATAAACTCGGGAAAACAAAATATAACCGTAAAAATTGGAAAACCACAATAAACCATCATTTTCGAGGAAAAAGCCACGGTCTCTTTTAACTCCTCAGACTTATTATTATGATAATATGCGGCAATTTTTGGTGTTGCTATAGTTGCAATAGCATTATACGTAAAAGAAACTACCGTAGCCAACTTAATTGCTGTGCTATACACACCTATTTGCTCTTCTGAGGCATAAAAACCCAAAATAAATACATCGCTCCACCCCATAATCATAACAATAGCAGAAGACACCATCATTGGATAGGATTCCAGGAACATAAATTTAAAAGAAAATCTCTCATTAATCTTTCTAGGCTTTCCTTTAAGTATTTTAAATATGTGAATCATTATTACAAATGAAACCATAAATAAGCCTATTAAGTAAGCCAAAATTGGAGCCTCTATAATGTAAATAGAACCATATAAGAATATAAGAATGATGATAAAAGGAAATAAGAACTTAGCAAAATGGAAATACATTCCAAACGTATTCGTTTTTTTTTCACCCTTAAAATAGCTACCACTAACATCTAATATGGCTAAGAAAGGAATGGCTAAAGCAGCTAATTTAATACTATTCTCTACATCAGGTTTATTGTACATTAAAGCTATAGAAGGTGCTAAAAAATATAAAACAAATCCAATAAGTACAGAATTAAATATAGTTAATTGTAAAGATTTAATATATAAATTTTTTTTTACTTCTATCTCTAAAGTACTAGCAATCCACTTTACCAAAGATGTTTCCATACCCAATTTGGAAATCATAGCTCCTATTGATAAAAATAAAAACGCTATTGCAAAAACACCTTGAACTCTAGCTCCGTATTTGTTAGCTACAATTAAAGTAAACAAAAACCCGAAGCCATAACCAAGAACTCTAATAGAAAAAACTTTGAGTCCTTTATCTAAAATTTCTTTTTTATTGGTATTTATATTTCTCATTAACTATTTAGCGATAAAAAAGGGGTTTAATAAATTTTCTTTATTATACCTTAGAGGAAATTTTGTTGTTGGCTCGAAAACGTCCTTACCTAAAGCTTTTAAAATAGCATGAGCTGCAGCTGTATCCCACTCCATAGTTGGTGCAAATCTAGGGTATATGTCTGCCCTGCCTTCTGCTAACATCATGAATTTAAGAGAACTACCCATAGAAATAATTTCCACTTCGTTAAATGTATTAATAAAGTTTTCTGTATCTACATTTAAATGTGATCGTGAGGCGACAATCCTTGTTTTTCCAATTTTATTTTTACTATTAGTTAATTTGCTTGTACCGTTTTCAGAAATTAAGTGTGCTCCATAACCCTCACCCCCATAGTATAGCTTATCTAAAACGGGAGCGAATACAACTCCAAATATGGGGTTACCATTTTCAATTAGTGCAATATTAACAGTGAACTCTCCGTTTTGTTTAATAAACTCTTTTGTTCCATCTAAAGGGTCGACCATCCAAAACAAATTCCAATCTTTTCTATTATTAAAAGGTATTTTAGCTCCTTCCTCTGATAAAATTGGATAGGGGGTTTGTTTTAAATACGATTCAATTATATTATGAGCTATATTATCTGCTCTTGTAATAGGGCTTTCATCACCCTTTATTGCAATATTAAAATCGTTGGAATAATAAACGTCTAAAATAGCCTCTCCAGCTTCTCTAGTAGCTTTGAGAATTAATTCTAAGTGTTCAGTATAATTCATAAAATGTAGATTTAAACAATCATTCCTGCCGCAACAGTTTCATTTGTTGTGTCATCCACGAGAACAAAGCTACCTGTTGTTCTATTTTCTCTATACGAATCTACCATTAAGGGCTTCGTAGTTCGTATTTTCACCTTAGAAATGTCATTCATTTTAAGCGGATTGTCGTCTGTAACTCTACCTAATGTTTTTATATCAATTTTATAAACCACTTCTTTTATCATTGCCTTTTGACTGTTAGAAGTATGACGAATACTGTATTTTGTTCTTGGATTTGCTGGATCATTATTTAACCAACACAACATAACTTCAATATCTTGCGATGCTTGCGGTTTATTATTAGAACGCACAATCATATCGCCACGACTCACATCGATATCGTCTTCTAAGGTTATGGACACAGACATCGGTGCAAACGCTTCCGCTAGCGATCCATTTAAAGTGTCTATTGTTTTTATTTTTGACGTAAACCCGGAAGGCATTACTGTAATTTCATCTCCTGTTCTTAACACCCCACTAGCGATTCTTCCTGCATATCCCCTATAGTCTCTGTGCGTATCATTTTGTGGCCTCAATACTGTTTGTACAGGAAACCTTGCATCAACTTTATTAATATCACTACTAATATGCATTGTCTCTAAAGTATGCAACATTGGAGCTGATTGATACCATACCATATTTTTAGATTTATTAACGACATTGTCCCCTAAAAGCGCACTCATTGGAATGTAGCGCACATCTTTAACCAGAAGCTTAGATGCAACTTCTTCAAATTGAGCAACAATCGTATTAAAAACGTCTTCAGAAAACTCTACCAAATCCATCTTGTTTACACAAACAATAACGTGTGGTATGCGTAAAAGAGAAGCAATAAACGCATGCCGTTTGGTTTGCTCTATAACCCCGTGTCTTGCATCTATTAAAATAGTTGCTACATTTGCGGTCGAAGCACCCGTAATCATATTTCTAGTATATTGAATATGCCCTGGAGTATCTGCGATAATAAACTTACGCTTAGGAGTTGTAAAATATCTGTAAGCGACATCTATAGTAATACCTTGCTCTCTTTCGTCTCTTAAACCATCTGTAAACAAGGCTAAATCTACGCCTGCGTGTCCTTTCTTTTTACTTGTATTCTCAATGGCCTCTAATTGGTCTTCAAAAATAGACTTTGAATCGTACAATAAACGTCCTATTAATGTGCTTTTACCGTCGTCTACGCTTCCCGCTGTTGTAAAACGTAATAATTGATTGTTATCTAACATGAAACTATATATATAAACCTGAACAAAGTTTAGGATAATGTATTAAAAATTGATTAAAAATAACCTTGACGCTTACGGTCTTCCATAGCCGATTCTGAACGTTTGTCATCACTTCTGTTACCTCTTTCGGTTTGGCGCATTCCTGCAACCTCATCGGCGATTTTCTCTAAAGTGTCGGCATCAGATTCTATACCACCAGTTATAGTAATATCTCCTAATGTTCTAAATCGGATCTTCTTGGTCACCACTTCTTCGTGATCTTCTAATATTAAAAATTCGGAATTCGGAATCCAAGAACCTTGTCTCCAAACCACTTCCCTTTTATGTGCAAAATATAATGATGGAATTGCAATATTTTCTCTTTTAATATAATTCCAAACATCCATTTCTGTCCAGTTACTAATGGGGAAAGCTCTAAAATGCTCACCTTCAAAATGGTTTCCATTAAAGATATTCCAAAGTTCTGGACGTTGGTTTTTAGGGTCCCATTGTCCGAAATCATCTCTATGAGAAAAAAAACGTTCTTTAGCTCGTGCTTTTTCTTCATCTCGACGGGCACCACCAATAGCACAATCTATCTTATTAGTCTCTATAGCATCAAGTAGTGTAGTAATCTGTAAGGCGTTACGCGTAGCATTTTTACCTTTCTCTTCTGCCACACGACCATCATTTATAGATTCTTGAACCGACCCTACAATAAGTTTAGCTCCCAAATCTGCAATAATATCATCTCTAAATTCAATAGTTTCAGGAAAGTTATGCCCAGTATCTACATGCAGTAATGGAAAAGGTATTTTTGCAGGATAGAAAGCTTTCTTAGCTAAATGTGTTACTAAAATAGAATCTTTTCCTCCGGAAAATAGTATCACAGGATTTTCAAATTGAGCCCACACTTCTCGTAAAACATAGATTGCCTCGCTCTCTAATTCATCTAAATAATTTAAATAATACTTACTCATTGCTTATTTAATAATTTTGGTGTAATATATTGAACGATTTTTTGAACGATTTTTTCAATCGATTCATCTTCCGTTTGCACTTCTATATCAGGGTTCTCCGGTGCATCATAAGGCGCCGAAATCCCAGTCATATTTTTAATTTCTCCTCGTCTAGCTTTCTTATACAATCCTTTGACATCTCTTTTTTCGCATTCTTCTATACTAGCATTAACATAAACCTCAACAAAGTTAACATCTTTAACGACACTTCTAATGTTATCCCTATCTTTTTTATATGGAGACACAAACGCCGCTAAGACTACTATACCCGCATCTATCATTAAATTTGAAACTTCTGCAATTCTTCTAATATTTTGTGTTCTATCTTCAGGAGAAAAACTTAAATCACTATTAATACCGTTTCTAATATTATCTCCATCTAAAATATATGTTTTAACTCCTTTTTTATAAAGCTCTTGTTCAACTCCATTTGCAATTGTTGACTTTCCTGATCCCGACAAACCCGTAAACCAAACTAAAAACGAATTATGCTTATTTAGAAGTTGTCGATCTATTTTCTTTAAGCCAAAACTATGAGGTTTTATATTTTTTTCCATGATTTCTTTATTCTCTGCTATTTAATCCATAATTGAGCTTATACCAAATGCGTTCATGAAAATAATATAACCCCATTTTGGTAACTACCTCCGCCAATCCAATTTTTAAACCAGTTAATGGATCTCCTGTTATCAACCAAGCTAATAACATCGTATCCATTGTACCTATGACTCTCCAAGTTATAGTTTTAGCAAAGTGACGTTTCCTACTTTCCAATCTAACCCTTTCTTTAGACAGGTTTATTTTGAACCAAACTCTTTCATGAAGATAATATAAACTCATTTTGGTAACTACCTCCGCGAACCCAATTTTTAAACCGATAAGTGGATCCCCCGATATTAACCAAGATAAGATAATGGTGTCTATAGTTCCGACTATTCGCCAAGTGATTGTTTTAGCTATGTGTCTGCGATAAGAAACATCTATTGGATTATTTATTTGTTGTTTCAAATTATTTTATTTATCTCAATTCGTCAGTTTATTTTAAAGTCCAATATTTCTAATCACAACTTGATTACCTTCTCTTTTTTTATAAACACCTAAGTTATAAAGAAATATACGTAAGCTTGTTATCTGCTTTATAGGCGTTTTAAATTCTCTTATTATATAATTATGATTGTTAAAAGTCTTTAAAGTAACAGTGGTGTCTAGACTTATATAATTTTTTCCTTTGGGTAATAATTGAAGACTATCACTTTTAATATGCATCCCTAACGTATATGCCTCAACCATTTCAGGTTCAATATTATCATTTAATAATAGAGCCATTTTATATTTGTTATGCCCTAGGTTAAAAAACCCTAATTTTTTAATTTCATAATTACTTACTAACTTTTCATTAATAGGTCTTGAATGCTCTAATTCTTCTAATCCAGTATTAAGATGATGTGTTAACATATCCCTTTCACAAGAAACCAAAACAACCCCTAAAATAAATACCAATAATACGCTCTTCATATTTTTCAATTACCTATTTAAAAACCCCACAAAAATCCAATACCACCTTATCTTCCGCTATTTCTAGCGTTTTAAACTCATCGTGAGCGACTAAAAATGCTATAATATCTGCTTGTTTTGCAGCGTCTTTATACGGTGTTAATTTAAATACTTTGTGGTCTGTTATGTTGGGTTCTACAATATAATACGCTTCGTTATTTGCGTTTTGTAATACTTTTTGCGCGATATATTTGGCCGGAGACTCTCTTAAATCGTCAATATTGGGTTTAAACGCTAAGCCCATTAAGGCGATACTTGGTTTACGGCCGTGTTTTAACTCGAATTCTAATTTAGCTGTTTGCACTTTTTCGGCACACCAAAACGATTTGTAATTATTTATCTCTCTGGCTGTACCAATAATTTTAGACTCCATTGGGTATTCGGCTACAATAAAATAAGGATCTACGGCGATACAATGTCCGCCTACACCACAACCAGGTTGCAAAATATTTACACGGGGGTGTTTATTTGCTAAATCTATTAACTCCCAAACATTAATATCTGCCTTGTCACAAATTAGCGATAGCTCGTTGGCAAAGGCTATTTGTACGTCTCGCGACGCGTTTTCTACCAATTTGCACATTTCTGCGGTACGTGCATTTGTTTTATGTAACGCCCCTTTTATAAACTGCTTATAAAACGCCAATGCTTTTTCGGTCGCTTTTTCGTTTACACCACCAATAACGCGATCGTTATGGACCAACTCATACATTACATTTCCTGGTAATACGCGTTCTGGACAATAGGCGATGTTAATTTTGCCATCTAATTCTGGGCGTTCGGTATAGATTAGCTGCATCATCTTTTCGGTCGTTCCCACTGGAGATGTCGATTCTATAATATATAAATCGTCCTTCTTTAATAAAGGCACTACTGCTCTCGTTGCCGCTTCTACAAAAGAAATATCTGGTTCGTTTTTAGCCTTAAAAGGCGTTGGCACCACTATTAAATAGGTATTTGCTTCAACAGGTGTTGTTGCCGCCCTTAAATAACCTTCTTTTACCGCCTCTGCAACAGCTGTGTCTAGTTCTGGTTCTACAATATGTATTTTACCTTGGTTAATTGTTTCTACAACACTAGGGTTTATATCGACACCGTGTACATAGGTTTTATTTTGAGCTATTAAAGCTGCCGTTGGCAAACCAATATACCCTAAACCAATCATTACAACGCTTGGACGTTTACTCATAATTATAACTTTGAAATAAATTCAACTATTTTCTGACACGACGTTCCATCGCCATACGGATTGTGTAACGTACTCATTTCTGAATACGCTTCCGTATTGTTTAATAAACGGTTCGCTTCTGTTACTATTTTACTTTTATCTGTACCGACTAAGCATACTGTACCGGCTGCTACTGCTTCCGGTCTTTCGGTAGTCTCACGCATTACTAAAACGGGTTTCCCTAAGCTTGGCGCTTCTTCTTGCACGCCGCCACTATCGGTAATAATTAAATACGATTGGCCCATTAACCAAACAAATGCTGGATAGGATAACGGATCGATTAACTGTATATTATGGATCCCCTCTAATAATTCGTATACTGGTTTTTGCACCTTAGGGTTTAAGTGTACGGGATAAATAATTTGCACCGCTTTGTTCTGTAAGGCGATCTCTTTTAGTGTACTACAAATATTTATAAATCCCTGACCGTGATTTTCTCTACGGTGTCCCGTCACTAATACTAACTTTTTAGAACTATCGACGACACTTTTAAGGGCGTCTATTTCGATATCTGAATACGTTTCTGAAGTCACTTTTTCCGCACTAAACTGAAGCGCATCGATTACCGTATTACCGGTTACCAAAATAGCCTCTTCTTTAATGTTTTCGTTTAGTAAATTTTGTTTCGATGTCGCTGTTGGTGAAAAATGATAATCGGCAATAGCACCTGCAATACTTCTATTCACTTCCTCTGGAAACGGAGAACGCTTATTAAAAGTTCTTAATCCTGCTTCTACGTGGCATACTTTGGCTCCAGAGTAAAAGGCTGCAATACTCGCTGCCATTGTAGTTGTCGTATCACCGTGCACATACACATAATCGGGTTTAAACTCCTCAAGTATCGGTTTAAGATTCGTAATAATATCTGCCGTTAAGGAATACAAGTTTTGGTTTGGTGTCATCAAATCTAAATCGTAATCCGGTGTAATCTCAAAAAAAGACAATACCTGATCTAACATTTCTCGATGCTGAGCGGTGATACAGACTCTGGTTTCGAACGTACCGGACTGCTTTAAAAACGCTTTAACTAAAGGCGCCATTTTAATAGCCTCTGGTCGCGTACCAAAAATGATGAGGTTTTTTTTCATTATTAGAACGTAGTAAATTGATTATCTAGCTTGACATATAATTTGCAAAAGTACTATATTAAATGTTAAATACTAAGACTGACCCCGATAATCTTGATTGTATCTTAGTTTCTCTCGGAAGAATAAAGAATTTATAGCCGCTTTTAAAGACTTGTAAACCAGTAGTATATATATCTTACTTAGCCTTGAGATAGCTATGGCTTTAGGCAATACACTTTTTAAGTCAAAAATAATCGTGTTATTTTTTGAGAGTAACTCCCAGTCTAAAGGAAGAAACTCATGATGTTCAATATCAACACAATAGATTGATTGTCAAGATTTTATATTTTGTATTACATCGAGATTGTATTCTTTTTTTACCTCTGAAGCATTTGAACATCCATTCAGAAATAATAATAAAAATTCTTCCTGCTTAAATTGACTGTTATTCTGTCTCAACACAACATTTAAGATTGCATTCTTCTATTTGGCTTCAATATTACCTATACCAATAATAGCGATTATCACCCTTATTTTAAGGTATTAATAACGCGTTCAAGACTCGTTTTCCAATTATGGCAATAGCGCTCCGGGATTTTAGATTTACGCATCACGCTATATTTAGGTCGCTGTGCTTGTGTTTTAAAAGCGTCGACTGGGGTTATATTTGCTGGATTATAGTCTTTAAAATGTGTGGCGATTTCAACGCCAAAATCGAACCACGTGACTTCTCCTTCATTACTAAAATGGTACGTCCCATAGGCTGTATTCTCTGTACGGATATTATGAAGTACAAAGTCTGCCAGGTCTACACAACTTGTAGGTGTACCTACTTCGGCCGTTGTAATTTTTAATTCGGCATGCTCTTCCATTTTTCTAGCCATCGTTTTTAAGAAATTTTTACCAAACTTAGAGTACAACCAAGACGTGCGAATAATAAAATGATTAGATAGCGTTTCTTTTACGTGCTGCTCACCCAGTAATTTTGAGGCGCCGTACACATTAATCGGTGCTGTGCTATCCGTTTCTACATACGGTGACGTTTTAGTACCGTCGAACACGTAGTCAGTGGAGATATGAATTAACGTTGTCTTAAAATCGCGACATACCTCAGCCAAATACTTTGCCCCTTCCGCATTAATTAAAAAAGCAGTCTCCCGATCTGTTTCGGCGTGCTCCACATTAGTATACGCCGCACAGTTAATACAATATTGAAAATTATGCTTGGCAAAAAATGCTTGAAGGTCCTCTTTATTAGTAATGTCTAATGCTTCTTTATCAACAAAAACAAAGGCTTCGTTAGCCTTGTGCTTCGCGTCTTTAAATGTTGAGCCCAACTGACCGTTTCCTCCTGTTACTAAAATATTTTTCATAAAATAGCATTTTCAAATGTTGACAAAATAGCATCTTTTTCAGAAATTATAAGTGCTTTCGAAGGTAATTGCCAATCGATATTTAAAGCCGCATCGTTGTACATTATTCCGCCTTCAGATGCTTTATTGTAATAATTATCGCATTTGTACGAAAATATGGCGGTATCGCTAAGCACGACGAAACCGTGAGCAAAGCCGCGGGGGACAAATAATTGTTTCTTATTGTCTTCTGTTAATTCTACCGAAAAATGCTGCCCGTAGGTTGGGGACTCTTTTCTAATATCAACGGCCACATCCAACACCCGACCTTTAACCACTCTTACCAACTTGGCTTGTGCCCAATTTCCTTTTTGAAAATGTAACCCTCTCAACACCCCTTTTGTAGAATACGACTCGTTGTCTTGAACAAACGTCACCGATTGCCCAATGAGCGCATTAAAGGTCTCTTGATTAAAACTTTCAAAAAAATAACCTCGCGCATCGTTAAAAACGGTTGGCTCTATAATAAAACACTGTTCTAATTGCGTTGGGACTGCTTTCATTACCTTTTAATTTTATTGCTCTAAAATACTTAATAAGTGTTTACCGTAACCACTTTTTATAAGGGGTTCGATAAGCGTTTTTAATTGTTCTTTATTGATATACCCCATTTTGTAAGCCACTTCCTCTAGTGCCCCAATTTTTAAACCTTGACGCTCTTCTATCACTTGTACAAATTGTGAGGCTTGCATTAACGAATTAAAAGTACCGGTATCTAACCAAGCGGTTCCTTTATCTAAAACACTAACGGTAAGTTTGCCTTGCTCTAAATACGCTTTATTAATATCGGTAATTTCCAATTCACCACGGTGACTCGGCTCGATACTTTTGGCAATTTCTATTACGCTATTATCGTAAAAATAGATCCCTGGAACAGCGTAATTAGATTTTGGTTTTGTTGGTTTTTCTTCAATAGAAATCACTTGCCCTTCCGTATTAAATTCGGCCACTCCGTAGCGTTCCGGATCTAAAACATGGTAGGCATAAATGATACCGCCGTCGGGATCGCTATTTGCTTGTAATAGTTTTTCTAGTCCTGTACCGTGAAAAATATTATCGCCTAAAATAAGCGCCACTTTATCGTCACCGATAAAGTCCTCACCTATAATAAACGCTTCGGCTAAACCATTAGGATGTTCTTGTACAGCATATTCAAAACGACAACCGAATTGTGACCCATCGCCTAATAATTTTTTAAACAACGGGACATCTTGCGGTGTCGAAATAATTAAGATTTCTTTTATCCCAGACCACATTAAAGTCGATAAGGGATAATAAATCATTGGTTTATCGTAAATAGGCATTAATTGCTTACTTACCGCCAATGTTAAAGGGTGTAAACGTGTTCCTGAACCGCCTGCTAATACTATACCTTTCATTCTTGAGTGTCTGTGTTACTTAGTTATATTGTTTGCTATAATAGGTTTTATACGCCCCTGAGGTGACTTGTTCCAACCATTCTTCATTTGCCATATACCAGGCTATCGTTGCTTCTAAACCTTCCTCGAAGGTTACAGAAGGGGCCCAACCTAATTCGTTTTTAATTTTATTGGCATCGATAGCGTAGCGCACATCGTGACCCGGACGGTCCTTTACGTAGGTTATTAACGCTTCAGAAGTTCCTTTTGTTCTTCCTAACGCACTATCCATTTGTTTGCATAACAATTTTACTAAGTCGCTATTTTTCCACTCGTTAAAACCACCAATATTATACGTTTCTCCTATTGTCCCCTTATGGAATGCTATGTCTATTGCACGCGCATGGTCTAATACATACAACCAATCCCTAGTATAATTGCCATCGCCATATACGGGCAATGGTTTATTATGAATGATATTATTGATGAATAATGGAATTAATTTTTCAGGAAAATGATTTGGGCCGTAATTATTCGAGCAATTACTTATTATATAAGGCAATCCGTAGGTTTCGCCGTACGCACGCACAAAATGGTCGGAGCTTGCTTTTGAAGCGGAATATGGAGAATTAGGATCGTAGGCTGTTGTTTCGGTAAACAATCCTGTTTGGCCCAAAGAGCCATACACCTCATCGGTACTTACGTGATAAAACAATTTGTCTTCCCACGTATCTTGCCATAGGTTTTTAAACGCAGTAAGCAAAATCATCGTTCCTAAAACATTGGTTTTTGCAAACGCCATAGGATCCGCGATAGAGCGATCAACGTGACTTTCAGCGGCTAAATGTATTACTCCCTCGAATTGATGCGTTTTAAACAGCGTGTTAATCTGTTCTTCGTTGGTGATATCCGCTTTTAAAAACGTGTAGTTTTCGCAAGATTCAATATCCTTAAGGTTTTCTAAATTGCCCGCATACGTTAACACGTCTAAATTGAAAATATGGTACTGCGGATATTTATTTACAAAAAGCCGTACCACATGAGAGCCTATAAAACCGGCTCCGCCTGTGATTAGTAAAGCTTTTTTCTGTTGATTTAATTGTGGGTCTAACATAAGCGTTGCTTGTCTGTGTTCAAAAAAATAATCGATTGAGTTACAATAAAACGTAAAAATAGCATTTTAAACGGAGAATCGTTCTTTTGAAACAAACAAACAAATAAGCAAACAAACGACAATTATTGAAGTAGGCTAAACCCTGATCGTGATATAAACGCCGCAAAGCACTCCAAGTAATTACCTATACTTGGGTATGTCTGTGCTTCTAAAACAAGCATTGAATGAGTGCCATTTAAAACGCACGTATAACAACCCATTTACTCCTTATAGTTATTTACAAAAATAACGACACGGTTAATTACGAACCCTAAGCATAAAAACACAAATGCCGCCAAAGGGAATATTATGGTATACTTTTCACTTATTTTATTCACTCGGTTACCAATAGATTGAAAGGTAGAAATGACATCTACAAACACATCTTTTGAAATAATTTTTTCTTCAATTTCTTGTAAATCTGCGCGCAACGCGATCTCTTTCTCCAAAAGCTCGTATTCCCTAGTGCTTGATCGCTCCGGACTTAAAGACAACGCTCCTAATTTAACTTCTTGATTGGGTCTCTCCGCTTCTTCTCTTAAAAGATTAATATAAACGCGCTGTAAGGAATCGACTTCATTTAAGTTTTCCTGAATGTTATCACGTTGAAGCGCATAAAGCTTTTCTTCTTTAATCTTTTTTGCATTTGAAAACGCATTGGAGAATGCCGAACTAATTCCAGATTCTAAGTCTTTAAAAATATCTTTTTTGGAGGACTCTGCTACTATTGTAAGTAAATTACTGGTATAAATACTTCTGTTATCTACAAACACATCATAACTTATCGGGTCGGTGGTTCGGGTGCTATCTAGCTGCACCATAAACGCTTGATAGGCCAAATATTTATCATTTTCTGATTCTGGTCCTGGTTCAATTCTAAACGCCGTTAATTTATTGACTTCTACATCGGTGCTGTCATTATCAAAAATGGTATTTAGCGCGTTATAATCTTTGTTCGCAATTAATGCGTTAAAATAATTGATATTGGAGACCAACTGGTATTTTGAACCAAAATAGGGCTCCACCAACATTTCTGAACTGTATATGGGTTTATTGGTGCGCTCTAACATATAGCCTAAACCAGCAAAAACAATAAGTATAATAAACACCGGTTTCCAAAAGCTAATAATGACTTTTAATATGGAAATAATAAACGACAAAATAGATTTTAAAATGCGCCCTATAAAGTTAAATAAACGTGTAAAAGCATTACCTATTAAATTAAAAAAAACGACCAAATCGACTTCCTCTGTATTCGATTTAGGGTCTTGTTTATCTATTTCACTCATAAAAATTAATTAGTTATAACGGATGACATGTTTATAAAAGGTGAATAGCGCACTAAAAAAACCGAGAACTATTAACGCAAATAAAGGTACTATTATTTTATACTTCTTATACCATATATTCTCAACAATTCCCTTTTCTCTGAAAGACGACACTTTATCAAAAATTGTGTTTTTAAGCACTAACTCTCTCTTAATTTCACTTAACTGATGTAACGTTGCAATCTCTTGTGCTAACAGCTCATCTTCTTTTGTTTGCGTCTTCTCCACTTGTAATCCTAAGGCGTTTCCTAAGTTTGACGAGACCGACGTTTTTTCTGATTCTTTTTCTAAAACACTTAAATAGGTGTCTTTAATTTTTCTAATCGCTGCTAACGACACCTCTAAATTTTCTTTTTCTAAACGTAAAACAGAGTCTCTTTCTTGCTTTTTAAGGTCTGAATAGTCGTTATTTATAGATTGGGAGAGTCCCTTTTCTAATTTGATAAATAATTTATTATTCTTAGTCCGTGCACGGAGTAAAAACATTTCAGCAGAGTATAAATCTCTATTGTCTAAATAAATCTCATAGTCAACTTTAGATCGCGTTACACTATCTAAATCTTTCATAAATAAACCAAACTCCTTCAATTGTTCATTTTTAGACTCCGGTGCTGCTTCGATTTCAAACTCGACAAGCGCTTCCGATTCTTTAGCAGTAATATTGAATTGTTGTGAAAGCTCCTCAGTATCTTTTAATTTAATTAGGGAATTAAAATAATTAATATTCTCTATTAAAACATATTTAGACTCAAAATTAGGCACTACAAACATCTCAGAATAATAGACTTGGTCTTTTACTTTATCTAACGTAAAACCTATTGCTAAAGCTACTATTACCACAATTGCAATGATTTTAATGTTTACAAAAATCACTTTAATACAGGCTATAAAAAAAGCGTAGAGGCCTATAAATAGGGATCCAAAAAAATTAATGACTTTTTGAATTCCATTGCCAATTAAATTGAAAAACACGATTAAATCGACTTCTTCAGATTGATTGTTATTGTTATTGTTCGCGTTATTACTGTTGGTACTATTGTTACCTGAGTTCACTGGGGTATTGGGATTATTAGACATTAATTAATAGTTTAAGAACTTTTATTGAATATTTGCTGTAATATTTTTCTTGTTATTAAATAGGTTGGTTTTACACCCGATGTTCCTAAACCTCCAGAAGCTAAGGTGCTTCCCGTTACTAAAGGATTATCACTAGCATAATACGCATATCTTACTTTTACTTCTGGGTTTATGCTACGTCTTACTTTCGAGGCGGCTTGTATTGCCTTTTGGTAATGCGCCCCTTCCATTTCCAGTCCGATGACATTCCATGTTGAATTGTGGAAGAATTTTAAAATGTCTTTATTTTGAAGCGATGTTCCTAAAACAGAAATCATTGTTCCTTCGTACACGTCCAGACCTTCACCTTCAAAATCTGATTTACACAATTTGTTTTTAAACGGATAATTATCGGCCGTACCTTCAAAAATGTGCGCCGACGGAATCATAATATCGCCTTTCCCTCCTTCTAAAATACCTGCTTTCCCCATTATAGATACGGATTCCACATTTAAAAGAATATCCTCCTTTTGAGACTTGTAAGGCTTTAAGAGTTCATCTATCGTTTCGTAGGCCTGCTCTCCAAAAGCATAATCCATAACAAAAAGCACGGGTGCTTCTTTATCTGCGTCGGGGTTTTTAACTCCGAGATCTAAGGCTTCTAAGTCTAATTTCGCAGTATCAAATATCTGGACATCAATGTTGGTTCCAGAGGTGTCCTTAATAAAAATCATTCCTTGCTCCAACGCTTTTACCGTTACTTTTTTTCGTAACGACTCATTTTCAGGATTACTTAAGTTCTCGTAGGTTACAAAAATATTTTTTTCGCTCTTCGTCGGTTTTAAAGCTAACGGCGCGTACAACGTGTTCATAACACTATGTAAGTTTGCACTAATAATATGTATTGGTCGCGCTAATAAATTATGCTTTTCTAAGGTTTCTTTTATCGTGTTTGCCCACATTTCTCCGTGAATATGGTGCCCTAAGCGCTCTCGTAATACCGGACTAAACGTTACCGTACGTTTATTATTAAAGACCACCTCATCGATGGCTAGTTTCCCCAACCAATAAATAATATGTAGAAAACGTTCAGGTTGCTGGGGAGTTGCAAACTTTGTATACGCCAATTTAATTTGCTCGAACGTACGACCTAAAATATTTGCGGTATGTGTAATAGCTACTTCGCGCTCTTTTAGCGTTAATTTATCTTCGGTTAAAACGGCAACTTCTAGTTTTTGCCAATCGCGTGTTGTATTTCCTTTTTCGTCAATAAGGACTCGCTTACTTATTTTATGAGACTCTATAAACAAAAAGGTTAAGTGTGTTAAAATATCGTAAATCTCAGAGCGTCCCCTGGTAATTTCAATATTCATTTGTTCGTTATCGATACGGTAACAGTTTCGTCTACGTTTTGAAGGAATAATCACTTCAAAGTGAGAGTCTGTATAGCCTTCGTTACTGGTTAAATTTATAAAACGACACTCTTCAATTCCGTAAGGCAACCTGTCTATTACATATAACAATCCTTCCAGTTCCGCTTTTTCATCGGCAATAGAGCCATAAATTTCGGGTCTCAATACCAAAAGGGCTTCGCGCAAAGTTTCGCCCGAAATCCCCATTGGTTTATAAAACCCTCTATTAAACAAATGGCGCATAGTAATATACATACGCTCAATGGCATTAGAGCTTTCTTGTGCTCTAGTTCTTACATGAAATTTTTCTTTCTTCATATACGCTGTTTAACGTGCAAATATAGTATTATTTCTCAACACTAAGTTTTTGTAATGCATCGGCAATCTTTCGGTCGTTCGATAAACGCGGTAATTTGTTTTGCCCCCCTAATTTTCCGATAGATTTCATATACTGTTGAAACCCGTTGTTTTGCACTGTGGTTATTTTTAGAGGCTGAAGGACTTTTCCTTCAATTAAATCTCGATAATAACTATTTTGTTCTTGTAAAGCGCGGTCTATTTTTAGGGATAACACGCTTACGTTTTCTGGTGCTTTTTCAAATTCGATAAACCATTCGTGATACGGAAGTCCGGACTCCGGATTAATTTGAGGGGCTACCGTAAATTCTGAGACACTTACATTTTCTGATGCCATCGCCTCTTGCAACGCACACTCCACTTCTTTACCAATAACATGTTCACCAAACCCCGAAATGAAGTGTTTAATGCGCCCAGACACAATAATACGATACGGTTTTATACTTGTAAACTGTACAGTATCACCAATATTATAACACCATAACCCAGCATTGGAAGAGATTAGCATTACGTAATTAACGTTCACTTTAACGTCTTTAATTGTGATGCGTTTCGGTTGTTCATGAAAAAACGAATCGGCTTCAACAAATTCGTAAAACATTCCAGAATCTAGCTGCAACAGCATTCCTTTTTCTGTTTGGCAATCTTGAAACGCAAAAAAGCCTTCGCTTGCCGGATACAATTCTATGCTATCCACTTTTCTTCCGATTAAATCTTCGAATTTAGCACGATATGGTTCGTAATTGACCCCGCCATATATAAATAAATTGAAGTTTTTAAAGACGTCGCCTACTGGTTTTCCGGTTTTCTTCTGAAGTTTTTCGAAATACATTTGTACCCAAGACGGAATTCCTGAAATCACCGTTAAATCTTCAGAAAAAGTTTCATCTACAATAGCCGATACTTTCGCTTCCCAATCGTCGATACAATTAGTTTCCCAAGACGGCATTCGGTTTTTCTGAAGGTATTTAGGGACGTAATGCGCTACAATTCCAGACAATCGCCCTAACTGTACGCCGTTTTCCGTCTTTAAAACGGGACTCCCTTGTAAAAAAATCATTTTACCCTCTACAAAACTAGAGTTCCCTGTTTCGTGAATATACATTAAAATCGCATTTCTTGCGGCCTTAATATGGTTCGGCATACTTTCTTTTGTAATAGGAATATACTTCGCCCCAGACGTCGTTCCCGATGTTTTTGCAAAATACAACGGTTTTTCTGGCCATAAGATATTAGATTCGCCTGCAACAACGCGCTCTACATACGGTTTTAAATCTTCGTAATCGCGAATAGGAACCCGAGCTACAAAGTGCTCGTAGGTTGTAATTTCAGAAAACTTATGATCTTTTCCAAATTGTGTGTTTGCCGCTTGCTGGATCAAGTCTTTAAAGACTTTTTCTTGCGTTTTAAGGGGCTGTCCGGCCCACTTTTTTATGGTTAGATACGTAAAATACGCAAACGGTTTTGCGAGTAAAGATTTAATCGACATAAGTTATTTGAAATCTATAAAATTAGTTGGATTTACAGGGTAGCCGTCACTCCATAATTCGAAATGCAAATGTGGTCCTGTCGTATAATCTCCAGTATTTCCGGAGATGGCGATAACCTCTCCTGCTTTTACTAAGTCGCCTTGACTTTTAATTAACGAAGAGTTATGCTTGTAAACGGAAATAAGTCCGTGGCTGTGTTCTATAATAATAACGTATCCGGTTTCGGCCGTCCACTCAGAGAAAATAATAGTTCCATCGGCGGTTGCTTTTATTGGTGTGTCTTTGGCCACAATAATATCTACGGCATAATGTTTTATTTCGGCATTATAGGGATCGCTTAGTATACCGTTTGCAGGGGGGAAAAGTATAAAATTAGCTTTTGAAATCGCCGATTCAAAAAGGTTGTATTTATCTTCCTTTTCAACCCGTTCTCGTAATAAAGAGTCCTCTTTACTCGATTTTAAACTAATATCGGCAGCTTCAATACTTGCGGCTTCGATTATAGAATCTCTATTAAAAACAACCGTTTTTACATCGCCTTGTAACACTTTTTTTATCGACGAATAATACTGCTCGTTTAACGAAATTACTTTTTGCAACGAATCTGTTTTAAAATTAAGCTCTATGGCTTTCTTTTTTAATGCTGTTGATGAATATCCAGGAATATATTCTCGCAATGACGTAAAGGCAATTAAAAGAATAGTAAATACTATTAATAAAATAGAAGACAAGGTGCCAAGCACGAATACATTTAATCGATTAAGCTTGAATGATATGCGCTCTTCAAACGTATTTTCATTTAAAATAACTAATCTGTACTTATGCAGTAGCTTTTTAGATATTTTCTTGGATTTTTTCTTCTTTACAGCCATATTAAACAAAAGTAAATAAAATAATTACTCTAAATGTTTTACAATATGCTAAAGTTACCTATAAAAGGTTGTTTTTAAACTTAAATTATTAACTTTGCTGTCTAAATTAAAAGTTATGATTGCATCAAATATATTTTTAGGAATGATTGGTCCATGGCAAATAGCAGTTGTTGTAGTACTCGTGTTATTATTGTTTGGCGGTAAGAAAATACCAGAATTAATGAGAGGACTTGGTAGCGGAATTAAAGAATTTAAAGACGCTAGTAAAGAAGAGGAAGAAGAAAAAGCTAAAGATTCTAAATAAATAGTATTTTAAAAGCATAAAAAAACCAACGCGAAAACGTTGGTTTTTTTATGTCTTAATGTTATTATTATTATTCTAATTTGATGGATTTTATCATCGCTTCTAGCTCAAAAATATGTTCTCTTTTTGCTATGGAAGGCGCGTAAGCAAATCCTTCGGCGACAACATATCTGTTATTCGCTTTGTCTTCTATAATATACGTAATGAATGGCCCAGACATAAACGCATTCTTAACATCCCAAACTCCTTTTACTTCCCATGCTGGCTTATTGTTTAACGTTGTTTTAAATAAATGCGGTGCGTAGGCTTTTTCGGTAATCATATAACTCCCTTCGGTTGGTCCTGGAATGTATTTTTCTCCTATGGAATCTCTAATTTTAATAATTTGGCTAACGACACTATCAGACCCTTTTAACTTACTTAAGGGTATCTCGTATACTAATAAGTTGGTGTATCCTGTTGGAATGTCTTTACGCATCCAGAAAAAGTTATCTTCTTCTTTAGAAATTCGATACGCTGTGGAGTATTGAATATCGACTCCCAACTTCTCTTTTAAATGTGTTGCAGGATACATCGATTTGCGAATACGACGTTGCTTTTCGGCTATTTCTTCAACTTTAAAAGCACTAACAATCATTTTTGCGTTGGTTTGCAATTGCTGTTCGATCTCTTGAATAGTTTGCCCGCTTACAACAATAAACTTTTGTGGTCTTGCGTACACATTATCTTCAATTGTAGTCCCTGCTTTTCCTTTTTGAATTTTTATAATAATTCTATTTGTTCTAGAAAAGCCAGAAAATACTTGTGGCGGAATCTGTGTTAGCGAAAACAACGGTTCTTCTTGTGGCAACCCGTCTATTGGTGCCGCAAGAATATTTCTAACCGCTTGACCTAATTGGCCTTCCCATTTTTCATTTTCTATTACTACGGCTACTGTATTTAGCGCTCCAGAAGATTCTGGAATAATTCGCTGTCCTTTAGCGCTATCGTCTTTACAGGATAGTGCAAATACAATAATGGCAACAATTAAAAGTCCTTTTCGCATCATAAAATTTCGTTTTTAACAGGCGTTAACCTTTGGAAACCTTTAAGGTCATTCCGGGTTTTAAATTACTACCACTAATATCGTTCCAATCTTTAATATTCTGAACAGAAACTCCCGAATATTTTTGAGCGATGCTCCATAACGAGTCACCACTTTTTACTTTATAGGTTTTAGATGTGCTATTTACAGCCGATTTTTGTGAGGTAGTAACACTCGACGGATTTCTCGCGTAAATAGTAAGGCGCTGACCAACTTTTAGGTTGTTACTTCGCAAACCATTCCACTTCTTAATCTGACTGACGCGCACTCCGAACTTTCGAGCTATTTTACCTAAATAATCACCACTTCTCACCTTATAACGGGTTTTTGTATCGGCGTTTACCAATTGTGGTAGCGGTTTTTCGCGAGAGTCTAACTCTTTTTGTACAAAACCATAGATCTCTTTCTCGTTATTTACAAACGTACCCACATCTTCTCGCGGCAGTCTTAACGTGTAGTTTTTGTCTTTAATAAATGGAATCACGTCCAATTTATAAGACGGGTTTAAAAACTGCAGCGTTTCAATAGTAACGCCAGTATATTCTGAAACCTGACCTAAAGTTATGGTCTGTTTAATTCTAACAGTATCGGTTTCTATGTAATTAAATTGTGGTTTATGTTTAATAAAACCGTGTTCGTCTGCGTATTCAAAAATATACATTGTCGCTAAAAAGGCAGGCACATAACCAGCCGTTTCACGTGGCAAGTTGGGTCTAATATTCCAATAGTTTTTTGAGCCACCAGAACGCCTAATCGCTTTATTAACGTTACCGGGTCCTGAATTGTATGCCGCTAACGCCAAATCCCAATCTTCAAAAATCTCGTATAATCGCGCTAAATACTTAGCCGCCGATTCGGTTGCTTTTATAGGGTCGCTACGTTCGTCTACATAACTACTCACCTCTAATCCGTATTGTTTTCCGGTAGCATACATAAATTGCCACAATCCGGTTGCCCCCACTCTAGATTTTGCTCTAGGTTTCAAGGCCGATTCTACGATAGCGAGATACTTCATCTCTAAAGGAATATTGTAATTGTCTAATTCGCGCTCAAACATCGGGAAATAAAAATGACTTAATCCCATTAAGCGCTCCAAAGATTGGTGCCTTCTTTTTAAAAATGATTTGATTACACTTTCTAATCCTGGATTGTATTCCACATTAAAAGGGGTACGTGCATTTAAGCGTTCTAAGCGCGCTTTTAGTGTATCGGTAGATAATTCAGGATAGTCTACAACTGCGTATTTTAAGTTGGTAACATCGCGATAAATAGTATCGAATAACGAATTGCTGTACAACTCCTCCATCCACTTTTTATCGTAGTCTGAGGCTATTTTATCATCTAATAAAACCTCTGAAGGTTCCCATAATTTATCTGATTTCAACGATTTTCTAAAATACGTTTTACCATCTATAATCGTATCTAAAACATATTGCACTTCAGCAGATAATTCAGGTACTTTTAATGTGTTAACCTTTAGTGTGTCCTTTTTTTTCGACACGGGTGGGGTCTCTTGTCCGTGGGCCAGAGCACCACAAAACAAAGCACCCAATAGAATACTATATAATTTCATTACAACTGTTTTATTTTAAGCCTAACGCAGCTTTAGCGATTTTCTTATCTAATCCTTTAAAATAGCAGCAATTCCTGGTAAGGTTTTGCCTTCTAAACTCTCTAACATAGCACCACCACCAGTACTTACATAGCTTACTTTTTTCTCGAAACCAAATTGTTTCACGGCAGCTACAGAGTCGCCGCCACCAACTAGTGAAAACGCGCCATTTTTTGTAGCCTCTGCAATAGACGCTCCTAAAGCAATGGTGCCTTTAGAAAAGTTTTCCATTTCGAAAACTCCTAAAGGGCCATTCCATAAAATAGTTTTGCACTGCAGTACCACGTCGTGAAATTGTTTTATAGATTCTGGCCCTACATCTAAACCTTGATACCCTTCCGGAATCGCTGAAATAGCAACCACTTTAGTATTTGCTGTGTTGTTAAAAGCATCGGCAGCAACAACATCGCTAGGAATATGAATTTTTACTTTTTTATCTTCGGCTTGTTTTAAAATCGATAACGCTAATTCCATTTTATCATCTTCACAGATAGAATCACCAATGTTTCCACCTTGTGCTTTCACGAACGTAAATGCCATTCCGCCACCAATAATAAGATGATCGATTTTATCCAAAATATTTTCGATAATTGTGATTTTTGACGATACTTTTGCACCTCCCAAAATAGCTAGAACTGGCTTTTCGCCATCTTTTAATACCTTATCAATACTTTTAATTTCTTTTTCTAAAAGACTACCAAAACATTTTTTTCCGGGAAAAAACTGAGCAATAACAGTTGTTGAAGCGTGCGCTCTGTGTGCTGTTCCAAACGCATCATTTACATAAATATCACCTAATTTAGACAGTTTTTCTGCAAAGTCTTTATCCCCCGCCGTTTCTTCCTCGTGGAAACGTAGATTTTCGAGAATTAAGAGCTCTCCCGGTTTTAAGTTTGCTGCTGCTTCTTCAGCTTCAACCCCCACACAATTGGAGACAAATTTTGTTTCTACACCAATAATATCTTCAACAGTATTTATAATATGTTTTAACGAAAACGCGTCTTGAACTCCTTTTGGTCGGCCTAAATGAGACATTAAAATACAACTCCCACCATCTTCTAAAATTTTAATTAATGTTGGTTTTGCCGAAGCAATTCTAGTCGCATCGGTGACCTTAAAATTCGCATCTAACGGCACGTTAAAATCGACACGAATTAACGCTTTTTTATCTTTAAAATTAAAATCTTGTAATGTCTTCATTATATTACTGTAGTTATTATGAATGTATATTTAAAATTCAAAACCTGATTAAATGGTCCGATTACACCATTTTTCAGTGAGTAAAAATAGGTGTAAATTGCTTCAAATATATACAAATACTATGATACTCGTTTGCCATCTGCCTTAAAAATTAAACGTCATAAACATATTGAAACCAAAAAATAGTTTTTATTTGTTATCTAAAGTATATTTGTGCTATGCAATTCAGTACTATTCTAGGTCAAACACATATAAAAAAACATCTTACGCAAAGCGTGGATAATGGTAGAATTCCTCACGCCCAATTATTTATTGGGCCAGAGGGTTCTGGTACTTTACCCATGGCGATTGCTTATGCACAGTACATTTTGTGTAAAAATACCGCGGGTGAAAACAGCAACGGAAACCCCTCTTGTAATTTAAAATTTAACTCGTTTTCTCACCCCGATTTGCATTTTGCTTTTCCGGTTACCACCAACGATAAAATTAAAAAGCATCCTGTTTCTAAACATTTTTTAGAAGAATGGCGCGATTTATTAGCGAAACAACCGTATGGTAATTTATTCGATTGGTATAAGCGTTTGGGCGTAGACAATAAGCAAGGACAAATTGGTGTAGATGAAGCGCAAGACATTGTAAAATCGTTAAGTTTGAAAGCTTACGAAGGCGGCTATAAAGTTATGATTATTTGGATGGCTGAGAAGATGAATACCTCTGCTTCAAATAAACTGTTAAAACTGATTGAAGAGCCACCCAGCAAGACGGTCTTTATACTTATTGCTGAAGATGAAGAACAGATTATTACCACTATTAAATCGAGATGCCAATTATTACATTTTCCGCCCTTAGCAGAATTTGATATTAAAGAAGCGTTGATTAAAAGCTATAGTATAAATGATGCTGAAGCAACGAAAATAGCACACCAATCTAACGGAAATTATAATAAAGCTTGCGATTTAGTCTATCAAGATAGTGAGGATATTCAATTTGAAACGTGGTTTATTCTCTGGATTCGTGCAGCATTTAAAGCTAAAGGAAATAAAGCCGCTATTCACGATTTAATTACGTGGAGCGAAGACATTGCTAAAACAGGTAGAGAAACACAAAAGCAATTTCTTAATTTCTGTATAGATTTTTTCCGACAAGCGTTATTGCTAAATTACGGTGCGCAAGATTTAGTGTTTATGGACATTAAAACGGAGAAATTTAAGTTAGAAAACTTTGCCCCTTTTGTGCATAATAACAATATTTTGGATATTTATAAAGAGTTGCAAGACGCCATTTACCATATTGAACGCAACGGAAACTCAAAAATAATTTTAACAGATTTATCGATAAAATTAACGCGTTTACTACATAAAAAATCAGAATAGAAATAGACCTCTTCCCTTATATCTTTTTGAGTGTGCCCGCTTTCATATTAATATTTAGTATCCAAACTTTACTTAAAAACTCGGCTTTTATAAAGCCCTTTCGGAGCATAAATACGTCGTAAAAATTATCTGAGTTATACAAATACACATAATAAGAATCACCTTTATCTTTAAATATTTTAGAGTTGACGCCCTTCCCTTTTAGGGCGTTTTGGTACCCGATCGCTTCATCAAAATCGTAGACCAAGGTGGCAATAATATAATACCCTTTGTCTATGCCGTCTATAAAAGTGGTTTCTTGATTAAGAATGCGCTTAAACGTTTGGGTTTCGTAAATATAATCTTCCACCGTTAGTAGTTTTTCGTAATTATCGCGATTTAAAGCCAGTGAATTCTGAGCTGATTGCTGTAAAATAATTTGCCCAGATGGGCGATATATATTATCGCGTCTAGGCTCTACTTCTTGCTTTTGTTTTAACCAAACAGGTAACGTTTTATCTTTTGTTGATTGCGAATAGTCTACCCTTGGCAATGGATTTGTTAGTGTCTTTGCTTTAGGTATTGAGCTAGAGTTAGCTTCTTTTTCTGGACCGCCTACGCTCGTGTTCTCTGGTTTTCTCTTCCACGGTTTAGTTTCTTCTCGAACCACTTCCTTAACTATTGGCTCTTGATTTTTTGTTACCTTTTCTGCCTTTTGTACTACTTCTTTCTTCGGTACTTTCTCCTTTTTCACTTTAGCATTAACCACTTGTTCTAACCCTTTAGCACTAGTAATACCGTCCTTAGTTTCGCTGTTAACATCTTCAACAATACCTTCTGTTGTCTCTTTAGCTACTGATGTATTAATAACGTTACGTTCGTCACGACTCACTTCTTTGATTATGTCTCGACCTATTTCCGTGCGTATTTTTGGCGCACTTCCCTTAATGGGTTCTTCACTACTTTTTTTCTCTAGTGCTTTAGAAACTTCTTTTTTACTTTTATCGCTAGTAATTTTCGGTGCTAATTTGTCTTCAATAAGTGCATACTCTTGTTGTTGTTCTTCGTAAAAAACGATGCTAATCTCCGTTTGAAAAGCCGTAAAAAATAGATAAAAGCGATCTGCTCTAGTATTGAAAATAAGATCTACTTTTTCGGTATTGTTATCAATTATAGGCTGGGTTTGATTTGGAATATCTACGGTTGCGATATCGAAACCTAACGTGTTTTTACTCGCCGGATTACGTTCTGTAAATTCTGAATCGTTTGTTGTTATTTTACTATTGAAAAAATTATTACGTGGTCGGAGGTTACTACTTAGTAATGACATTCGTTTTAAAACAGGATTCGAAATCAAAATCTCGTCATCTATTAACGCCGAATCGCCTTCTAAGGCCGATAAGGTAATAGAGGTCTTAATTTCGCCTTCTTCTAAGGCTTTAAAATTATCGAAAGTAATCTTCACAGCCTCATTTCCTACGTGGGCAAACCCGTTATACATCGTGATGTATTGTGGGGTATTAACCGGAGCCTCATAAACAACATAAAGCAACCAACCGGCAGCACTACCACCCGAAACGAAACCTTTAGAAGCCGTTACATTCGCTAACGTGTACTCGCCATTAATAATACTCGCGTTCTTTAGAAGTTTGGTCACGTCTGCTTGACAAACATAAGGAGCGTTTAGAGAGAATGCAGGGTCATTAGCACCATCAAAAACGACATCGCCATTAACAGGTATATAATTTTTAGCATTGGGTAATTTAAACTTTACCTTACTAATAGCATTCCGGTTTTTTACGCGTTTTCCTTGAAACAAAAACTGTTCGCCAGACTCTGTCCTATAGCCTTGTTCGTAACTATATGTTGCTGCCCAATACAGAACAGCATACTTAATTTCGGAATGATTGGCGGGTAATTGTAAGGTTGCCGAACTAGAACTAAACGTGGTATCGTCGTTGTCAACATCGGTATAGACCATATCGATATCGTCGTTGGTTAGCGAGACATCGTTAAAAGCAGCTGTAGCCTCTTTGCCTAAAATAGCGTTACCAATAACGGTAGCATTACCATAAATAAAGAACTCTTTTTGAGCTTTAAAAGGCAACGCAACCTGAGCAGACGTGTGGTTAAAAAAGGCAAAGAAAATGAGCAACAACCAAAAGGAGTTTTTCATCATCTTAAATAGAAATAATTAATAGCACTTAAATATAAGTATTAAAATTAAATCTATTGATAGATAGCATATTATAAACTAAAAAAAGCGTTAAACTGTCGTATAACGCTTTTAATTATTGCAGCGGTACTGTTTATTTCTTGTATTCTTTATCTAAAGCAGCGATTACGGTTTGGGTTAAATCGTTTTCTTCTGCCCCATAAAGCACTGTCGAAGCGACCTCACTTGTTCCTAAAATATAAGTATAACCATTATTTTTACCGTATTCTTTTACATACGTTTTAACGCGCACGATAACACTATCTACATCTTTGCGAAACTCTTGCGTAATTTGCTGTTTCTCGAATTGCAGTTGTTGATCTTGAGTTTGTTTTTTCTGCACTAAAACTTGATAGTTTTTTTCTTGATTGGCCGGCGACATACTTTCTACTTTAGCTTGAAATTCTTTTACCTCTAATTTAATCTGTTCGTCTAAGCCGTCTGCTTTTGCATTAAAAGCATCCTCTTTAATCTTGTATTTTGCTTCTAAATCTTTTTTCTCTTGGATCTCGTTAATGACTTTTCCGTTATCCACAAAAGCAATCTTTTGTTTATTGCAAGAGGTTAGTGCTAAGAAAGCGAATGCAAGTACTATGTAATATTTCATTTGTTGGTGTTTTAAGTTTAGTCAAAAGTATAAAAGTAGGCGCGACTTTTTATTTTTTAAATTGAAATTTAAAGGAATAAGTAAAACCTATAGCAATTATGAAAATTATAAGCTTAATTTATCAAAAATAGTCGATTTAGAAGCGTTTTAAGACTGTTTCTCGTTTTACTAAACAACCAATAGGTTTGAAGCGCCAAACAGAGCTCATTCAGCTCCTAAATTGATTATTTAGCGTTTGTAATGCAATAAATCAGTGATGAATACTCCGATGACTGTTTCGCTTTCCAATTAGATATAACACCACGCCATAATGCTTTAACCGGTTGCCACTTACTTTTTTTATATTTTTCTGACAGCAAACTTACGTAATAAGCATCGAACACCATTGGTAAGGTTTTTACCACAGTCATTTCTTTTTTATTAAACAAACGAGTAATCGCTTCTTGAGAAAAATGCCATAAATGTCTTGGCACATCAAAAGCAGCCCAAAATTGTTTGTAATATATTGCGTCGTAACTTTTATAATTAGGAACTGCAATAATTAAGGTGCCTTCTTTTTTTAATAAGCGTTTAAATAATTTAATGTGTTCTTCTAAATTTGGCAAATGCTCTAAAACATGCCATAACGTAATCACATCAAAACTATGTGACGGTAACGTTTCTAAAGCATCGGTATTAACGATTTTGTTTCCAGTTTTTGAATTGGCTATAGTTCTCGCTTTTTCATTTGGTTCTATACCCGTAATGACCCACTTATTTTTTTGTGCTTCCGCTAAAAAATCTCCGGTCCCACAGCCTACATCTAATATTTTTTTTTCAGAAGACGAAAAACTATTGATTAGCTTTAATTTCCGTTTTAGCGAAATCGTCCGAACGGCGTGATACACTTTCTCAAAAAGATTTCTTTGCGTATTGGTATGTGAAATATAATCTTCACTTTTATAGTAATCGGGTAATTTGCTTGCCGAAGGTTGCGGATTAGTTTGCAAATAATCCCATTGAGAATTATGAAGTAATTGAAACGTTTCGCCCGAAACTGTAAAATCTTTTACCGTTTCATATAAAGAAGTTGCTGTACTCTTTTCCACCAAAAATAATTTATAATTAAAACAAAGGATATGTTCCACGTGAAACATATCCTATATTTTCTATTCTTTTAACGTCCCATAAAAACTAAAAGCACCGAAATATCACTCGGAGACACCCCACTAATTCGTGACGCTTGAGAGACAGTTACCGGTTGAATTTTATTTAATTTCTCCCGTGCTTCCAAACTCATTGATTGTAATTTCGAGTAATCAAAGTCAGCCGGAATTTTTAAATTTTCTAATCTGTTTAACTTATCTGCATTATTCTTTTCTTTATCAATATAGCCAGAATATTTTACCTGAATTTCTGCCTGTTCAATAACTTCATTATCTAAATTATTGGACGTAATGTATTCTTCGACCGCCTCAAATTGTCGCACATCGTCAATCGTAATATTTGGCCTAGCGAATATCTTAAACATTTTTCCCTGTTGCGTAACAGGCGCAGAATTTTTGGCTTCCAAAACAGGATTTGCTTCTGCTGCCGTTACACTTGTGTTTCTAAAAAACTGTACCAGTTTTTCAGACTCATCTTGTTTCTGCTCCATACGTCTTAAACGTTTTTCGCTAGCCAAACCTAAATCATACCCCTTTGGGGTTAATCTAAAATCAGCATTATCTTGACGTAATAACGTTCTGTATTCTGCACGAGACGTAAACATTCTATACGGTTCTTCAGTTCCCTTTGTAATTAAATCATCGACTAAAACACCAATATACGCCTCATTACGCTGCAGGATAAAAGGATCGCGTTCTTGTACTTTTAACGCTGCATTTATACCCGCCATTAATCCTTGAGACGCAGCTTCCTCATACCCCGTAGTTCCGTTAATTTGACCTGCAAAATACAGTCCGCTAACTAACTTTGTTTCTAACGTGTGTTTTAATTGTGTTGGTGGAAAATAATCGTATTCAATCGCATACCCCGGTCTAAAAAATTTTACGTTTTCGAAACCCACTATTGATCGCATTGCTTTAAACTGAATATCCTCTGGTAAGGACGTTGAAAATCCATTCACGTAATATTCTACCGTATTCCATCCTTCCGGTTCAACAAACAATTGATGACGATCTTTATCGGCAAAGCGATTAATTTTATCTTCTATCGACGGACAATAACGGGGTCCTAAACTTTTAATCCTACCGTTGAACATAGGCGAACGATCGAAACCTTCTCGCAACACATCGTGTACAATTTCACTTGTATGCGTCATATGGCAAGACCGCTGATGCGTTAATGGTTTTGTCGTGTCTAAATAAGAGAATTTCTCTGGAGACACATCTCCAGGCTGCTCAACCATTTTAGAAAAATCCAATGAACGCCCATCCACTCTTGGCGGCGTTCCGGTTTTCATTCTACCGGATTCAAAACCTAATTGCACCAATTGCTCAGTAATCCCTGTCGCCGCTCTTTCTCCTGCTCTACCGCCACCGAAGTTTTTATTACCTATATGAATCAATCCATTTAAAAATGTTCCATTGGTTAAAACAACCGTTTTAGATTTAATTTTTAATCCTAAAGACGTTGTTACGCCACATACTTTTCCGCCTTCTACTAGCAACCCAGAAACCATTTCTTGATAGAAATCTAAGTTCTTCGTTTGCTCTAAAAGCAACCTCCAATCTTCTGCGAAACGCATACGGTCGCTTTGAACTCTTGGACTCCACATTGCAGGTCCTTTAGACTTATTCAACATTTTAAATTGAATAGCAGAGGTGTCACTGACAATACCACTATAACCCCCAAGGGCATCGATTTCTCTAACGATTTGCCCTTTTGCAATTCCTCCCATTGCAGGATTACAAGACATTTGCGCAATGTTTTGCAAATTCATTGTAATTAACAACGTTTTACTTCCCATATTGGCCGCGGAGGCAGCAGCTTCACTTCCTGCGTGTCCAGCACCAACAACTATTACATCATACTCTTCATTAAACATTATTTGGCAATTTTATTTTTAAATGTTCCACGTGAAACATTGTAATATACTTTTTAAACTTTTTGCAAAGATAGGGCGAATTAGCGACTTCTACGACAACCGAGTTAAGTGCTCATTTTCCTTAGTTGTCATTACCATTGCATCACTTTCGGTTTTGTCTTTGTAACCACAAAAATGAAGAATGCCGTGAACGATTACGCGCTGCAATTCGGCTTCAAAAGGGAGCAATAAGTCCTTAGCATTATCGGCCACGCGCTCTGTAGAAATGTAAATATCTCCCTGTAAGTTTTTTCCGATGGAGTAATCAAAACCGATAACATCCGTTAGCGTATCATGTTCTAAAAACTCTACATTTAATTTATGTAAATAGTCATCATCACAAAAGATATAGTTAATCTCTGTTATTTCACATTTTTCTATCGCCACCACCCGAGCAATCCAATCGGATAATTGTTGCTCGTTATCTAATGTAAAATCATTCTCGTAGTTAAAATTAATCATTTATTTCTTTATAAATTACTGTGTGTTTTTTTGATTTGTTATGGTACCCAAAGTATCTCAATTCATCATTAATAAACACCGCTGATGCGTATTTTACTTTGGTGTTTTTCATCTCACTCTTTACTGTCTTTATTTTTATCAATAGACGTATACAAGGTCTCTGATTCTGGTGCGTCTATAACAACGTTAGTACTATTTAAAACAATCTCAAAATAGTGCTTTTCCGTCTTGAGAACATAAGGTACCGCCTCATATTGACGTGGTCCAAATCCACTATTATTTCTCATACTTTGTTCTACACTCATTTGTTGCATCATCATCATCATCATCTGCTGTTGCATTGCCCAATGGTGATGCCACCACCAATTGTAACGGTAACTGTATTCCTTTTTATCCACATAGTCTAACCATACTGTTACATTACCATCTTTAGTAGGGTTTACAGTCACCGTTGGTTCGTTTTTAAAACGTGTTGCTTGCTTTAAAATTCAGTGATGGATTCGAAACCTTTAGACTTTTTAAAAATTTTTAACGTGGTTAAATTCAAGTTCGTTTCAGAATCATTTTGCAAATTAAAAATAGATAAAGCACCGTTGCTTTTCGCTACAGTCATTTGAAATAATCGCCCGTTGAGAACATACGACGTCGCTTTTTTACCTTCCTCATTAATTTTACTTCTATAAACACTACTTTCTATAGGGAAGCTAGCCTCTCCATCCAGGGGTATCCTGACTACGGCAGTCTCTTTTTCTTTAGTATCCTCCTTCGTAATAAATCAAGTATTCCTTTCCAAGTATGCTCTGAACTCCGCTATAGCTCCGTTAGCAACATACGTATCGGTATTAACGGCCGACAAACTATTTTTATTTAAATCTTTTAATAAATCCTCTGTACTCTGAGTAGATTACCCTGTAACATTATTTCTGTTTTTTGAATCCTTTACATCAATCAGGTTAACACTACTTTTATTTGAAAACACTAATAAATTTGAATTCTTTTTTATGATTACCGCTTTAAAATATTTACCAGAAATAGAATCCGATTTATAACTTTCCCCTGTTGTTAAATCAATATCTACCACTGTAGAATCGTCCTCTTTATTTCCTTCCGTAGACGCTATTAAAGTAAGAACTCCTTCATTATTATGATACGATAAGACACTCTGCATTTTATCAAAAGAAACGGATTTGAACTGACTTAATTCTCCATTTGTATTAGTAATGGGTATAATTTCGCACTGTTTCGTTTTACTGTTTTTTGCTATAATTAAATAAAAACTTTCATCACTACTAGTGTCTCCAGAAAACGTGTTTTCGACTTTATAATTACGACTTAAAGTAATCGCTCCCTTTTTTGGTAACGTTGTAAAACTTGTGAGTATAAATATCACAGATAACAATAAATACTTCATTATATAGTGGTTTGGTTAGTTTGTTTTCTGCTTAAAATAATCTTGTACCTTTTCTCTAAACACCGGTTGCAAAGGTAGCGTTTGCTTGTTTAAAATTTCGATGCTATTAAAATATTGTTTCGCTTTAGGCATCTGATTTTTAGTGATATTATTAAAGTTCTTTGTGTTTGTATCCGCTTTACGCTTAGTATCTTGCCCTTGTTGAAACGTTGCATTATCCAATTTTAATAATTGGTGCTGCAGATTCATCATCTTAGATAACGTTTGGTTTGTAAACCCCTCATTTATAAGGTCTAACTCTACCCCTTCCATATCTTTTAATAATTGTCTAGCCTCTCCATTACCACGTATTCCCTCTTTTTCTAACCGTAGTTCTAGCGCCTGACGTATCATCTGTTGCTCCTGATATATCCTATACAATTCACCATTTAAATCTTCATTAAATCCATCAAAACCTTGTGTTCCAGAACCGTTTCCTTCGCCATTACCGTTGCCCTCTCCATCTTTTCCTTCTTTACCATCCTTACCACTTTTACCATTTTCACCGGACTTCCCGTCCTCTCCTTCTTTGCCTTTTTCACCCGCTTTACCCTTCGGACCTTGCTCTCCTGGTTTTTGTCCGTCGCCCTCTTTAGGCGCTCCCTTTTCCCCTTTTTTCATACCCTGTTTCATTTGTTCATTCAATGCTTCCTGACTGATAATAATATCTGGTAATGGCATTCCTCCTTGACCTTGACCTGAAGACGGCATCATTTGCATTTGCATAGCATCGGACATATCACTTAAAAAGTTAGCCAAATTATTCGCCGACGTCACTGCATATTGCTGTGCAGAAACACCTTGATATAAATTGTTTTCGGCTAATTGATCTAAGGCTTTATCCACATTAAAATAGACCTCATAAATTTCTTTATTTATCTGCTCGCTAATTTTAGGTTGGCGCAAAGACAACGCAAATAAACTATCGTCTACATGCTCGAAATGGGTACGTAGTTCTTTCTGTTTTTTTAGGTAGTTGGCGTATTCGTTATGATTAGTTTGTATGCTTTTAAACTGATTCATTACCGCTTCTTCATCAAAGGAGAACACCACTAGATTATCTAATATTTGACGAAGCATCGCCATATCTTCCTCTAAAGCTTCTTGGCCAGACTGTCCCATTTGCTGTTCCATTTGCTGACCCATTTCCTTCATTTTTTGGGACGCATTTTTTTGCTTCTTTTGGGCTTTTTTATGTTCTTCTTTTTGAGATTCAGAATTGTCTGCTGCTTTCTTTTTTTCTAAAGCTTCAGTAGCTTGTTGTTGCTCTCGGACAATAGCCTTCTCTTCCCTTTGTTGGCGCGGTAGTTTAAGCGGTTGTTTTAATTCAGAATTATCTTTTTGTAATTCGTCTAACTGCTCCTGTAATTTTATAAACTCATTATTTAAATTTTCCTGTTTTTCTTTGGTGTTTTTCTCTTGTTCCTCTTCGGATAACTCCTCTTGCTTTTCACCGAGTTGTTGCAATTCTTCCGCTATTTTTTCCATTTTTTTGGTCACGTAGTAGCGCTTTGTTAATTCTAGCATTTGCTCCAAACTCCGTTTTTGGTTTTTGTTTTGCTTCGCGAGTTTATCAATTTTATCAGACAGTTCTTCTTTAGAAATTTTATCTTTTACTTTTTCAAGTTCTTCCAAAAGTTTTTCATCGCGTTTTAATTGCGCTTCATTTTCTTGTAAACGCTCTTTTAAATCCTCCTTAAAAGAATCTTCTTTTTGGTCTTCTTTTTGAAAATCTTCTAAATTATCTTTCATTTTTTTATTAAACTCCTGCATCATATTTTCTTGCTGCTTTTGGCGTTTAATAAAATTTTCGAATTTCTTCTTATCATTAAAATTACGCTCCGATTTTTCCTTTTGGGTTTTCGACAATTGCTCTAATTCCTTTTGTTGCTTGTCGAAATTATCTAAAACTTTATCTAAGGCTTTAATGGTTTCATTTTGCTCTTTTAACTGTTTTTCTTCTTCTTCAATTTGTGTCCGTTTTCTATACGTGAAAACGGTACTTTTTGTACTTTTAGGCGCATTAGCGCCGTCATTATCGAACACTTCAAAATACAGTTCGTAAGCCACTCCGTCTTCAATGTCTAAATCGCTTGGAAAAGCGCTTATAAATTCGGCATAATTTGAGCGCGCCATCGGTATAACTTTTATTTCCTTTTTACTATTTTTTTCTGCTTTGTAATACACCAATCGCAATTTTGATAATCCGTAATCATCACTGGCTTGTCCATAGAAATAAAGCGTTTGCAGGTCTAAAGAATCGACTTTAGTTTCTAAATTTAATTCTGGATATTCGTCGTTTATAACAGCAATAGTAAAGGCAAGATTTTCGTAGTCTTTTAAGTTAGTATTGCTGGTCGTTATACTGTAATCCATTGCCGTAAAAAGCCGTTTACTCGCTTGAAAACCGTCCGTTTTAAACGGTTTAAAGGTCAACGTGTCGGCACTATACAAAGTAACAGTTTCGGTGGCTTTGGTCGTTAGTGTCCACGTAACTTTCGTGCCTTGCGGTACCACGGCATTTCCAGTGCTCTGTAAAACGTCATCTCGTTTATTCGTATATGCCGGATAATCTAAGACCATTTCAAAATTTAATAAAGTCGGTACTTCCACCACTTGCAACGTATAGGGTTTAGAATAAATACCATTGGCGGTTAAGCGAAAAGTTATATCCGTTTTCGGTTGCTCGAATACAAATTCGAAAGCCCCACTGCCCTGTTGTTTCAAATAATAAATCTCGTTATTAAATTCTATTTGAGCCGACTCAGGAATGACGTTACCACCGGTTTTTACGATAAGAGTAAACGATTGATTCTCTGTAGCTTTTAGGGGCGTATTCAACACATAAAACTGAAACGGTGCCGGCGCTTCGTACGCTGTTTTATAATTTACCACCCGATTGTAGCTATCACTAAACCAATTTAATTTTCCGAAAATGGTGACACAAAAAATAATAGCCAATGGAATAACGGCATATTTTAAATACTGAAGATTATGCTTAAAGTTAATCGCTAATTTGAAGGGAATAGGCGATAATTCTTTGGCCTTTTGGTCGATACTTGCTAAAAGGAGTTCAGATTGTGTTTTTTCAGAATGCAATTGAAGCACATTAAGTAATTTATCACTAACTTCTGGAAAATGATTTCCTATTAACTTAGAAGCATCAGTCGTATTAATGCCGTGTTGTAGTTTAAACAATTGTGCTAAAGGCATCGCGATAAATCGGTAAAATAAGGCACATTCTACGACTATAAAAACCCAAAACAAAATAGCACGCGCCGTCGTATTTAACCATAACACCGACTCAATAGATAAGGTGATTAGAAAATAAAGTAAGCCGATACTAAAAAATAAAATCACTCCTTTTATAAGTGCGTTAACATAATATTTTTTAATAAATTGCTCTAGTTTGTCTTGTATAATTTTAAAAGTACTCAAATAGCCGTTGTTTACTGGGTTTAACTTATAAAATTACAATTTTATTTTTTAGCAAATAAATAATTGCGTGTTAATTGTATCTTCGCAGTCTTAAACACAGAAAAATGTCTAAAAACGTTCGTGTGCGCTTTGCACCAAGTCCAACAGGACCTTTACATATTGGTGGTGTTCGTACTGCCTTATTTAACTATTTATTTGCGAAAAAATTCAACGGAACTTTCGTCTTGAGAATTGAGGATACCGACCAAAATCGCTTTGTTGCCGGTGCCGAAAATTACATTACCGATGCCTTAAACTGGTGCAATATTCCGTACGATGAGGGCCCTGGAAAAGAAGGGAAATGCGGACCCTACAAACAAAGTGAACGTAAACATTTGTACAAAAAATATGCAGATGATTTAATTATAAGCGGCAATGCCTACTATGCTTTCGATAGCGCCGAAGCGTTAGATTTTCATAGAAAAGACCACGAAACTAACGGAAAAACCTTTATTTATAACTGGCATAATAGAGAGAAACTGAGTAACTCTTTATCACTTTCTACCGAAGACGTTAACGCCAAATTAAACGCTGGCGAGGCGTATGTTATTCGTTTTAAATCGCCACAAGACCAAACCCTACATTTAAAGGATATTATTCGTGGAAATATAAAAATCGATACTAATATTTTAGACGATAAAGTTTTATTTAAAAGCGACGGGATGCCAACGTATCACTTAGCTAATATTGTCGATGACCATTTAATGGACATTTCGCACGTAATTAGAGGTGAAGAATGGCTACCTAGTTTAGCCTTACACAGTCAATTATATACTGCTTTTGGTTGGGAAGCTCCAGAATTTGCCCATTTACCGCTCATTTTAAAACCGACAGGTAAAGGAAAATTAAGTAAGCGTGATGGCGATAAATTAGGATTTCCAGTATTTCCTTTAGAATATACTTCGCCAGAGGGCGCTGTTTCTAAAGGGTATAAAGAAGAAGGCTATTTCGCAGAAGCGGTCATCAACTTTTTAGCATTATTAGGATGGAATCCAGGTACAGAACAAGAGTTATTTAACTTAGATGGTTTAGTAGAAGCGTTCGAATTAGAGCGTGTTAACAAGGCCGGAGCCCGTTTTGATCCCGATAAAATTAAATGGTTTAACCACCAGTATATGCAACAACAGGATAACGATGCTATTGCTGAAGAGTTTCAAACACAACATACAGCATTAGCTTCTATAGACGTTAATTACATTGGTTTAGTGGTTGGTTTAGTAAAAGAACGCGCCACGTTTATTTCTGATTTATGGGCGTTGAGCAGCTATTTCTTTGTTGCACCAGAAAGTTATGATGAAAAAGCCTCTAAAAAAGCCTTTAAAGATGGCACTAAAGACTTAATGCTTCAGTTGGTAGACGTTATATCCAATACTTCAGAATTTGAAGTAGAGAGCCTTCAAACGGAAATAAAAGGATGGATAACTAGTAACGACATTAGTTTTGGAAAAATTATGATGCCGTTGCGTTTAGCATTAGTTGGTGCTTTGCAAGGCCCAGATGTTTTCGACATTATGTATATGATAGGAAAAAAAGAAACTTTACAACGCATAGACAAAGTGATAGCTACTTTATAAATCTACGCTTATATAGAACAAGAAAAGCGAGCCGCATTAGAGCTCGCTTTTTTTATACATTACATTCTCGCACTTAAAATAGGTGATAATATAGTCGAACCACTAGAAATCCCTAGCGCTTGCTATCCTTTAAATGTCCTGTTTTATTAACTAAAATCGGTTTTATTAAGCATCTTTAAAGTATTGTAAACCCATTAATGGCTAGTGATTTCATTGCATAATATTTAAAAACCACCACGTTTTTATTAGACCATTGTATCTCAATTTGCTTTTTCACTTGAGAATGTTGTAACGAAACCTATAGTTCGTGCTACTAATACAATAGACTGAGTGTTTTTCAGTATAAATTACGGTATTAGTGCATAATATAACTTAATTTAGTAGTTGTAATTTTAACCATTTAAAAAATTATCTATGAATCTATTACTTCCCATTGTTATTGTATTAGGAATTATTATTTTAATCTCTTCCGTCTTTACAGTAAAACAACAAACCGCAGCTATTGTAGAGCGTTTTGGTAAATTTCAGAGCATCCGGCACTCTGGACTACATTTAAAAATTCCTATTATCGATCGTATTGCTGGCCGATTGAGTTTAAAAATTCAACAACTAGATGTTATTATAGAAACCAAAACGCTAGATGATGTCTTTGTAAAACTAAAAGTTTCGGTACAATATAAAGTCGTTACAGATAAAGTATATGATGCTTTTTATAAGCTCGATTATCCGCATGAACAAATTACAAGTTATGTATTTGATGTGGTTCGTGCCGAAGTGCCAAAAATGAAATTAGATGATGTCTTTGTTAAGAAAGATGATATTGCATTGGCCGTAAAAGCAGAATTAAATGATGCGATGATGGATTATGGTTTTGATATTATTAGGACTTTAGTTACTGATATAGACCCAGATGCGCAAGTAAAAATAGCGATGAACCGTATTAATGCTGCCGATAGAGAAAAAACTGCTGCACAATATGAAGGTGACGCGCAACGTATTTTAATTGTTGAAAAAGCAAAAGCCGAAGCAGAAAGTAAACGTTTACAAGGTCAGGGTATTGCCGACCAACGACGTGAAATTGCTCGTGGTTTGGAAGAATCTGTAGATGTATTAAACCGTGTTGGTATTAACTCTCAAGAAGCTTCTGCGCTAATTGTAGTTACACAACATTACGACACGTTACAAGCAATTGGAAGTGAAACTAACAGTAATTTAATTCTACTACCAAATTCACCGCAAGCCGGTAGCACAATGCTTAACGATATGGTCGCTAGTTTTACAGCTAGCAACCAAATAGGGGAAGCTATGAAAGCGAATAGAAACAAGAAAGAGTTAGAAGAATAATAAATTGAACTACAGTTACTACCAAAAAAAGGGCTGTTACTCACGTAACAGCCCTTTTTTGATTTAAAACTAACACGTCTTTGTCTCTAATGTTCTTTTTCATATTTCTCGATCATCTCTTCTAACCCATTGCGGTAATTTTCAAGGGAAGTAACGTCCATCTCAGCATTATGCAAATCCCCTTGTGGCAATGTCGCTCGTGTTTCGTCTAAATACTTTATAATTTCTGGGTATTTATTTTCTATTTCGTTTGTTAAACGTGTTATTTCAGTAAGTATATTTTTGGCTTTAGTATCCATATTTTTTGTTTTTATTTTAGTAATTACACTTCAAAAGTGGTGTTAACGCCTCTAAAAATAATCATTTTTTAAGCACTCTTCACAATTAAACTATTAATTGTTTGCTAAAATAATTTAGTAACTACAATACCTATTTACCATTATACGTTTTAAAAGAGATACGTCGCACTATAAATTAGTGCATTTCAGTCTATAAATTTATCCGCTATTACTTTCTTCCATTATATAAAAAATACACAAGTTTTAAAGCTTGTGGATTGTATTTATAAAGCGCTGGCTTCTTCAACTAGCAGTTTGTTTTTATCTTCTAACGCTTTCGCGATAAACGCATTGATGGCTTCATTTTTCACTAACCCATTAGCGAGCAACACCCCCAAACTTATCATTGTAATAATACGTGTGCCCGATTTTTTAACCGAGGTATTAAACAACGGTTCTAAATCGTCGTAGGTAACATGTTTCGCCAATTCTTGGATATCTTTCTTTGCTTCTTCGCGCTTATCGTCTGGTAAACGGTCGTACTTTTTACCGTATTGTTTTATAAGCTCGATTGGTGGACGCTTTTGCTGTGGCTTTTGTTGGTTGGTTTCCGTTTTTGGCTTTTGTTTGGCCCAAGAATCCTTTAAACCTACCGTTTTATTAAACACTAATACGCCAGATTTAGACGCTTTATCCACATTAAAATACCCTAAACGTTGAAACTGGAATTGCTGACCTATTTCGGCATCTGCTAAACTAGGCTCTACAAAAGCTTCAATAATTTTAAGAGATTCCGGGTTTATAAATTCCATAAAACTTTTGTCTTGGTGGCTATCTGGCGCCTCATCATTAAACAAGCGATCGTATTCTCTCACTTCGGCTGTAACAGAATGTTGTATAGACACCCAATGCAACGTTCCTTTTACTTTTTTAGTCGTGTCTTCTGTGTATGTACAGTGTACTTCAGTAATCTCACCGTTGGCATCTTTAACTACAGATTCCGCTTTAATAATATAGGCATTTTTAAGGCGTACTATACCACCTAGTTTTAATCTGAAGAAATTATCGGAAGCTTCCTCTTTAAAATCTTCTTTTTCAATATATATTTCGCTAGAAAATGGTACTTTTCTAAAACCTGCACTCTCATCTTCCTGATTATTTTCGGCCTCTAACCACTCCTCTTTATCGGCATCGTAATTGGTAATCACCAATTTTAACGGATTTAAAACAGCCATAACACGCGGTGCACTTTTGTTTAAATCTTCGCGAATACA
The DNA here is from genome assembly GCF_008086185.1 of Bizionia gelidisalsuginis. NCBI lineage: Bacteria > Pseudomonadati > Bacteroidota > Flavobacteriia > Flavobacteriales > Flavobacteriaceae > Bizionia > Bizionia gelidisalsuginis. The sequence continues at coordinate 113,415 of NZ_VSKN01000004.1, read as the reverse complement.
GAATTCTAAAAGAGATACATCGATACTATTCTCACGCTTCGCCACACCGACCGTTTCTACAAACTTTTTAATAGAAGTTGGTGTGTACCCACGGCGACGCAAACCAGAAATAGTTGGCATACGCGGGTCGTCCCATCCAGAAACCACGCCTTCTTCTACTAATTTTAGAAGTTTACGCTTACTCATTATGGTATAACTCAAGTTTAAACGGGCAAATTCACGTTGTTTAGGACGTATTTTATTGGTATCGACTACTTGGTCTAAAAACCAATCATATAACTCTCTATGAGGCTTAAATTCGAGCGAACATAAGGAGTGCGATATGTGTTCTATATAATCACTTTCACCATGCGTCCAGTCGTACATAGGGTAAATACACCAATCGTTTCCGGTGCGGTGGTGGTGTTTTTTAAGAATTCGATAAATTAACGGATCGCGCATTAACATATTAGCATGCTGCATGTCTATTTTTGCACGTAAAATATGCGCACCTTCGTTAAACTCACCATTTTTCATTCTTTCGAATAACTCTAAGTTTTCTTCAACGCTTCTACTGCGATGTGGTCCATTTACACCCGGTTGCGTAGGCGTCCCTTTTTGTTCTGCCATAGCTTCGCTAGATTGCGAATCGACATACGCTTTACCATCTTTAATAAGTACTATCGCCCAATCGTACAATTGCTGAAAATAGTCTGACGAATAGCGTTCTTCCGCCCATTTATAACCCAACCAAGAGATATCCTCTTTAATCGCATCAACATATTCCTGCTCTTCTTTTGCAGGATTTGTATCGTCAAAACGCAAATTTACTGGCGCCTTATATTTTTCTCCTAAACCAAAACTAATACCAATAGCTTTGGTATGCCCAATGTGTAAATAACCATTAGGTTCTGGCGGAAAACGGAACCTTAAATCGTTGGCATCTAATCCGTCTTTTAAATCTTCTTCAATAATATGCTCAATAAAATTAAGCGGTTTTTTTTCTTCAGACATATATCTCGTTTGAAAATGAAAGCATTAGTATGTACTCTAAAATCATTCTTAAAGTAGTACAAAATTAAGGAAATTCGCGTTATTTCTATTCATTAACTTTTTAATATATGACAGCACATAGAAAATTAAAATTCTATCGTAAAAATGAAGAACCGTTTACTAGCGCAATAGAGTAATAATTATCTCATTTCGTTACGTATGAAGCCTTAGACCATAAAATATAGATTAAACTGCTTTGATTTTACTATTTTCGCAGAAAATATATATTTTGGGAATAATTAAAGTTGAAAATATTCGTGTGTATGCCAACCACGGATGCCTTAAAGAGGAAACAAAAATTGGTAGTGATTACCGTGTCGATTTAAAAGTAAAAGCCGATTTACAAAAAAGTGCGCAAAGCGATGCTTTAGTAGATACTGTAGATTACGTGCTTTTAAACAAAATTGTCGTTGAAGAAATGGCGATATCTAGTGCCCTTTTAGAAAGCGTTGCAAAGCGTATAATAGATCGTATTTTTGCTGAAAATAAATTAGTTACCGTAGCAACTGTTGCGCTTAGTAAAATGAATCCTCCAATTGGTGGTGATGTAGAAATGGTGACTATTGAAATTTCTGAAAAAAGAAAAGCGTAAAGTAAATAGTAAAGCATAGTATTTTTTTTTACATTTGCGGTCACAAAAGGTGTCGTGGCCGAGTGGCTAGGCAGTGGTCTGCAACACCATCTACAGCGGTTCGAATCCGCTCGACACCTCAAAAAGAGTTACTTATATTCTAAGTAGCTCTTTTTTTATGCGCTTGTTTTGCAACTTCACGTAATTAAATAAACGCCTCTTTTACTTTATACTAGAAACAGGTTTAGTGTTGTTTTCACACAATTGAATGTTTTTAAGGCAATCACATTAACATTCTAAAATTGAACTTTCTTTATTTTTTATATGCGTCACCACCAATTAGCGAAATATCTTGATACATAAAATTTAAATATTTAATGTTCTTTCCTTCCCTGTTTTGACTGTTCTTTATTTTCTATTTTGAATCGAAACGTTTTGCTAAATTATTATCTGTAATCAATTTTAGAATATGAGTTCTATAGCACTTTATTTTAGACGTAAACTCAATTCCTTTTCTATTGTATTCTCTCCCGTAAAAAAGTAATAATTTACGTATTCTTTTTTCGAAAATTATTAGTCGTAACTAGTAGACTTCTTAAATTTATATAATTAATTAGTACAGTGTAAATTTTATTTAAAGACTTTAAATAGTCACTCGTTAAACCATCGTCTACTATTGTAGATATACTATGTATCAGTTTATCGTTTGTGACATTTTCAATAATTTGACCTCTAAGTATTTCAATAGACTCAATACACTATTGACTTATTAATGCGTACAACATAATACAGATCGTGGTGCTGCGTGCAAGAACTTACCATTACTAATAACAGTAGAATAATTATTTTATTTGTAAATGTGTTACTACTTTACTGGCACCTACCTCCTATGCTCAATACCTTCAATGATATCTTTAGGATCGAATTGATCTTTTGGTAGAAACCCCTTTGTTATTAAAATAATACCGCAAACCAATAAGATAAGTCCTAGAAGCTTCTTAATTTTCACGATTATTTTAGGCGTTAGTTTACTTTTTAATTGTTTCGCTAATAAAATTTTAAAGACATCGGTTACAAAATAAGCCCCGACCATTGTGCCAAAAAAGGTTAAAAACCGATTGACATCGTTATCCAAGTTCGGACTAACAACAATAATAACGCCCAGCCAAAACACGAGAACGCCAATATTTATGAAGTTTAAAAAGAAGCCTTTTAAAAATAATTTAAAATAATTGGTGCGTTTTATAACAATTTCTTTCTTAGTTTCTAGTTCTTTTTTTGACTTCTTAAAGAAAATAATAAGTCCGTAAACCCCTAAAATAGTACCACCAAAAACATATAAACCGGGTTGATTACTTAAGTTCTCAAGCAACTGAAAACTAGAAAAATACGCTAAAGCAATAAATAAAATATCGGCAATAATTACACCCAAATCGAAAGCAATGGCGGCTCTAAACCCTTTTATTACACTAGTTTCTAAGAGTACAAAAAAAACAGGACCAATCATAAAGCTTAAAAAAAAGCCTAATGGAATTGCTGCCTGGATATCTTCAATCATAGTGTTTAAACGGGTTTAATACAAAGTAAAGAAATTATTAATAGAAACTTTCTTATCACAAGAAAAAAGCTTCAGTTAAATTAAAACTGAAGCCTTTTACCGCTGTACTAAAATACGATAATAAATTAATAACCGCGTTAATCTGTGTTTACATCTCCTTTTCTAACGGTAATATCGCCACCAAAGGTTGTTTTTTTATTGACTTGTAAAGGATTTCCGTAGATATAAACATCACCACCAGCTGTTACCTTAGCGTCTACAGATTCTGAGGCATTAACATCGGCTTCTCCTCCAGCACGAACGGTTACCGTTGTATTTTTGGTAGGAAACCCTTCACCTTCGTAAATGCCACCCGTATTTAAAGATACCGTTTGCGTATCTGCTTTTCCATTAGTCTTAATTCTACCACCAGAAACGGCTCTAATTGATACTTCCTTTACATCTAGACCTATTTTTAATTTAGCGCCCTCTTGAGCTCTCAATTCAATCTTATCCTGAACAATAAGCGTGTTGCCCACAATATAAGCACCCTCATTACCATCTATGCTTTTTAATTGCGTGTAATGCACGGCAACAAATGTATTGCTACCATTAAAAATTTTATCGAAAGCCATTTTAATTTTTAAGGTACCGCCGGTATTAACAATGTTTACATCTTGAATATCGTCACCAGAAATTATGACTTTATTTTCTGTCGATTTTATTAAACTAATATGAATTAAATCGTAAACTTTTACGGTTGAAAATTCTCCAACATTCAATTCTTTTGGCTCTTGTGCAAACGTTATTGTGCACATAAAAATAAGTGCTAAAGACGTTATTAATTTCATAATATATAATTTTTTGTTCTTCTTAAAGAGTTGCTAAATACAAAACTGTTACAGTTTTAAATTTATTTTAAATAATAGTAACAGCAGTTCCAGTAACCGATAGTAAAATATATCCTGTATTGGTGTCTGTTTTCATGTCTATTGTTACGCCGACTATAGCATTCGCGTTAATAGCCTGTGTTTTAACTTGTAATTTTTCGAGGGCATCTTGTTTTGCTTCGTCTATGTTATCCTCCATAGACTCTAAGAATTTTTCTACACGATACATAAACGAAGTCACCTTAGAATGCACTGTACTAGCCGAAACTAATCCTTTATATTCTATAATTTTATAACCTTCAACTGAGGCGGTGGTTGTCACTATCATTCTTTATTCCTACTTTTTTTTATGTATAATTCTTGTTTATTCGAAAGCAGTCGAAATCTAAATTGAATAATCAACTCGTTCTCGACTGCTCTTTTAAAACTTTTAAATACTACTCTATTTTTTTATTCTGAGACTTTGCCTATTAATTCAAAATCTAAGTGACGTTTTTCTAAATTGGCTTGTTTTACTTTTACCACTACTTCATCACCGAGTTGATACATTATTTTTGTTTCACGGCCTATTAATGCAAACTGCTCTTGATCGAATTCGTAATAGTCTCCTTTTATATCGCGGGTTCTTACCATTCCTTCACATTTATTAGAAACAATTTCTATATAAATTCCCCAGTCGGTTGCCCCTGAAATAACCCCCACAAATTCTTCATTTTCATGATCTTGCATAAACCGAATTTGCATATATTTAATGGAATCTCTTTCAGCTTTTGTTGCCAGATATTCCATATTACTTGCGTGTTTACATTTTTCCTCAACAATTTCGGCATTCGCTGTTTTTTCGCCATCTAAATAGCGTTGTAACAAACGGTGCGCAATAACATCTGGATAACGACGAATTGGCGATGTAAAGTGACTGTAATAATCGAATGCTAAACCGTAATGACCAATATTATCTGTAGTGTATTCGGCTTTACTCATAGTACGAATCGTTAATGTATCGACCAAATTTTGTTCTTTTTTACCTTTAACGTCAGACAATAAATTATTTAAAGAAGACGCTATACTTTTACGATCTTTAAAATTTAGTTTATGTCCAAATCTAGCAACAACACCTTGCAGCGCCATCAATTTACTTTCGTCTGGTTCGTCGTGAACACGGTAAATAAAGGTTTTTTCAGGTTTTTGTTTTCCTATAAATTCTGATACCTTACGATTCGCTAAAAGCATAAATTCTTCAATTAGCTTATTCGCATCTTTACTCGTTTTAAAGAATACTCCAATAGGATTTGCTTCTTCATCTAATTCGAATTTAACTTCTAATTTATCGAAAGACAACGCTCCAGAAGCCATACGTTTACTACGCATTATTTTGGCTATATCGTCCATTTTTAAAACGGCATCGGCAATCGTTTGATCGGTATTATAAGCTTCACCGGTTAACGAAACATCAGCAGGAATTAGCGTGGTTTTACTTTCTATAATCGCTTGCGCTTCTTCGTAAGAGAATCGTGCATCACTGTACGTTACTGTTCTACCAAACCATTCATCTTTAATTTCGCCTTTGTTATTTAATGTAAAAACGGCCGAAAAAGTTAATTTCTCTTCATTGGGACGTAATGAACACGCATTATTCGATAAAATTTCTGGTAACATTGGTACCACTCGGTCTACTAAATACACAGACGTTGCCCGCTCGTAGGCTTCATCATCTAAAATGGTGCCTTCTTGCACGTAATGCGACACATCGGCAATATGAATTCCTATTTCAAATAAATTATTATCTAACACTTTAAACGACAAGGCATCATCAAAATCTTTAGCATCTCTTGGGTCGATTGTAAACGTAAGGTCGTTACGCATATCGCGACGTTCGGCGATATCTTCTGGATTGATAGACGTGTCGATAGTGTTTGCGAATTCTTCAACATCATGAGGGAACTCGTATGGCAATCCATATTCGGCTAAAATGGAATGAATTTCTGTATTATGTTCTCCAGGTCGTCCTAAAACCTTAAGCACTCTTCCGTTTGGAGAATCGGCTTTTTGTGGCCATTCTTCTAATTCTACTACCACTTTATCACCATCTTCGGCTTTATTAATTTTGTTAATAGGCACGAAAATATCGGTATACATTTTATTAGAATCGGGTACTACAAAGGCAAAATTCTTTTTCTGGTGAATTTGAATTACGCCAACATACTCCGTTCTAGCACGCTTTATCACCTTAGTGATTTCTCCCTCTAACTTACCACGTTTTCTACGTTTATACACATACAACTCCACTTCATCACCGTGTAATGCTTTATTAACATTATTTGAAGCAATATAGATATCATTTTCAAAATCTTCGCAAATAACATAACCACTACCCTTTGCAGTCGCATCGAATTTACCAGTGTGATATTCGTTATTAATTACAATTTTAAATTTGCCACGTTCTACCTCTTCAATTTCTTCTTTGGCTTTAAGCTTGGCAAGTGTTTTTATAATTTGGTTACGACTACTAGCGTCGTTAAGTTCTAATTTAGAAGCTATTTGTTTATAATTAAATGATTTGGTTCTATCATCTTTTAAAATACTTATAATTGTGTTTGTAAGGTCGGAGATCTTGTTATGTGAAGGTTTCCTTTTTTTATTTTTTGTCATTTATTTAATTCGTTAATTCTTTTTAAAGGTATTGATTAATTGTATTCTAGCAAATACTAAATTCAGAAGAAGACCTTTTGTACCATTTGTAGAAAAGATGAATTTATTCTAGCATCACTCCTTTAAGATTACTGCAAAGCTACGTTTTAATAATTAAATCAATTTTAAGTTTAAGTTAATTAAAAAAATAGGTTGTAAACATTTATTATAGATATCAGTTATTTCTTTTAAAATTTTAAAAAAAAAATGATGGTTATTATAGTGTGTTAATAGCGGTATAACTTTTAGTTTAATTAGTTTGATTTGTTATTTAATAGACATTATTAACAAGTTATTATTGTGTTAAGTTCTTTATTTCTAAAGGTTTTAAATTCGTTGTTAACAACTGTTCATAACTACAATCCCCTTGTTTGTTTTAATAAGTATTAATTTTTTTGATGTTTGTATGTGTACTTTTTTAATGGATAATTATTCTAAAAAAAGTAGCTAACTTTTTTGGTACTCTCATGTTGATTTTGGTTTGTAAAATTTTTGGTAGAAACCTAATTAAAGTTATCACAAACCATCGCAAGATATTAACAAGTAATGAATACTAAAAGCAGGAGAAGTTAACAATGGTTTATTTTTGTTAATAACCCCACTGTTACACCGTAATTTGTAACCGTATTAAAAGTTAGCCCTTTTAAACAGCACTTTTAATAATCTATATAGTAACTTTATAGGCTTAAAAAACAATAACCCTTAACATTTAATATAATGACTATTTCAATTGGAAATGACCACGCCGGTACAGACTATAAATTTGCGGTTATTAAGCATTTAGAAGCGAAAGGTTACACGGTTACTAATTATGGTACAGATGCTAACGATAGTGTCGATTATCCAGATTTTGTACATCCCGTCGCTCTAGATATTAATAATAAGACAGTAGATTTCGGTATTTTAATTTGTGGTAGTGCCAATGGGGTTGCTATTACTGCCAACAAATACCAACACGTTCGCGCTGGCATTTGCTGGATTAACGAGATTACAGCATTAACGCGTCAGCATAACGATGCTAATGTTATGTGTATTCCTGCGCGTTATACTGCTATACAACAAGTATTAACGATGGTAGATACGTTCTTAGATACTAAATTTGAAGGGGGTAGACACCAAAACAGAGTAGATAAAATACCTGCTTCTTCTTGTTAATATGAATGATTTGCACAAACAGACGCTTCCGCCCTTAAAAGGAAACAATCTTTTAATTTCTATAGTTTTAAATATAGTAATTACTGTCGCCCAAGTAGTCGGTGGTTTGGTGTCTGGAAGTTTAAGTTTATTAAGCGATGCTTTACATAATTTTAGCGATGTTTTATCGCTAATAGTAAGTTATGTGGCAACAAAATTATCACGACAAAAAGCCTCGATAGATAAAACTTTTGGGTACAAAAGAGCCGAAATAGTCGCTGCGTTTATTAATGCGTTTACCTTAATAATAGTCGCTATCTTGTTAATAATAGAAGCCATAAAACGTTTTAAGGTTCCCGAGGTTATTGGTACAGATTTAGTGATTTGGTTATCTATTTTAGGCATTTTAGCTAACGGATTGAGTGTTTTGCTTTTAAAAAAAGATGCTAAACATAATATTAATATGCGTAGTGCCTATTTTCACTTATTAACAGATATGTTAGCAAGTGTAGCGGTTTTAATTGGCGGCCTTTTAATGAAGTATTTTCAGTTGTATTGGATAGATAGCGCGCTCACTTTTTTAATTGCTTTATATCTTATTTGGGTAGGTTTTGGTTTACTAAAAACCTCTACAAAAATGTTGATGTTGTTTACGCCAGACGATATTAATATAAAGGACGTTGTTAACGCCGTTAATAGCTTACCAAAAGCAAAGAAACTCCACCACATTCATATTTGGCATTTAAGTGATAGTGAATTACATTTGGAAGCGCATTTAGATTTAGAAGAAGATATTTCAACGTCGGAATTTAATGACTTATTGAATCGGATTGAAAAACTTTTATTCGACCAATTTAATATCAATCACATTACGATTCAACCAGAATATAATAAGGAAGATCCTAAAGAAATTATTGTTCAAGATTAATTATTATGATTAAAATTCAAGTACAACCTTTTAGTGCATTAACAACTACCCAGCTCTACTCTATTTTACAATTGCGAAGTGAAGTTTTTGTTGTAGAGCAAGATTGCGTCTACCAAGATATTGATGGAAAAGATGATAAGGCGTTACATATTATTGGTTATAAAGACGATAAAATTGTAGCTTACACGCGTGTTTTTGCGCCGGGCGATTATTTCGAATTAGCCAGTATTGGTCGTGTTGTAGTGGTAAAATCGGAAAGAAAACATAGCTATGGTTACGATATTATGACGGCTTCTATTACCGCTTTACACAGTCATTTCAAAACGTCTCATATTCATATTTCGGCACAATGTTACCTCAAAAAATTCTATAATACTCTAGGATTTAAAGCAACGGGAAAAGAGTATTTAGAAGATGGTATCCCGCATATGGAAATGATTTATAAGCAATAATTAGTTTTTATTTTTAGCCACATAAGTGATTATAATCTCTACACGACGATCGAATTTTGGAGCGCCACCCAATGGAAATTTCCGTCGTAAGCCAACGTATTTCATACGTCTTTTATCTACTCCTTTTCTAGCTAAATAGTCGTAAATATAATGTGCTCTAGCGACTGATAAATTGCGTTTCTTCGTTTTTTTATCGATAGCATCTCTACTCATTTGTGTACAGCAGACGTGTCCTTGAATGGTAAAGTAAACGGTATCGTGCTTTACTAAAATTTTAGCTATATTCTCTAAGGTTTTACGAGATTCAGTGGTGATATAACTATAATTGGTTTTAAAATAAATTTTGTCCAAACGTATTTTATCGCCTTTTTTAAGCGTTCCATTCGTTAAATCTTCAATTGTTTTTTCAAGTGTATTTCCCGGCTTTTCTTCCGCTTCAGTAGTTTTATTTTTGCGCTCTTTTTTTTCTGGTAGTTTAGGAGATACTATAATTTCTACTTTTCGGTTTAAACCTCTAATTTTGTTAATTTCATTCTCATTTAGCACCTTTAAAAGTATAATCCCCTTGCCATCAACATTTGTTATTAAATCGGGGTATATGCCATAACCAGCAAACATTTCTTTAATAGCATCGGCGCGATTCTGAGAGAGATCTAAATTGTAAGCACGCGTACCTCTATCGTCTGTAAAACCGTAAATAGAAACTTTGCCAATGTCTACCGAATCTAATTCTGATATAAATAGTAAGAGTCTATTTTCTTCGGTTAAAGGCACATTGTATTTATCGGTATCGAAGTAGACATCGTGTGTAATTTCATTTTGAGAATACACGCTAATCGTTACTAAAAATAGTATAAATAAGACCTTATTCATAATTCGTTTTTACCGTTATACGTATTTTTTATTTTAAATAGTTATTGTATTTAGAAGTGTTATTTAAAATTTCAGTAGCTTTTTTAATTTGGTCATTATGCACTTTATAGTACTCGTATAAACCTTCTCTATATACATAACGCTTAACGATTTCGTCTGTTAATAAGTTTAATAATTGTGGTTTATTTTCGTCTAAAGCATCTTGTTTATATTGGTTTAAATTGGCAATAAGTGTGTTGTAATCTTTCTTAATATTATCTGTTAGATTTTCTGTTTTTGAAATCTCAAAGGCTTTTGCAAACGATTTTTCAGTTTCAGTTTCAAAAGAGAAATTAGTATCTTTTAGGTAGTTTTTAAAGTTTTTGAAGTCGGCATCCGTCAATTTAAAATCTGATATCTCTTTGACAGGATGGCTGTAGTAATATAAGGTCGCAAAATCGAAAATACTCTGTGTATTTAAAATAGCATTAGTAATAGCAGAATTTTTAGAATGTTCTAAAATTTCATCAGGAAATACACCACCACCATCGTACACTTTTCTACCATTTTTAGTTTTAAAAGCATTATAATCTTTTTGTTTAACACGTACAGCGTTACCATTATCGTCTTTATTCCAGTAATCTAAAGCCTGTATACAACGTCCGGACGGCGTGTAATAGCGAGAAATAGTAAGTTTAATCTGAGTGCCGTAAGTAAGTTTTTTTGGACGTTGTACTAAGCCTTTTCCAAAACTTCTAGACCCTACAATAACCGCGCGATCTAAATCTTGAAGCGTTCCTGCAACAATCTCACTCGCCGAAGCACTTTTACCGTTAATTAAAACAACTAAAGGGATTTCGGTGTCTATAGGTTCACTTTTGGTATAGTACGTTCGGTTATATTTTTTAACTTTAGATTTTGTACTCACTACGAGTTGCTCTTTGGGCACAAACAAGTTAACGACCGAAACAGCTTCTCGCAGTAAACCACCAGGATTACTGCGTAAATCTAGAATAATAGTTTCCGCCCCTTGCGCTTTTAAATCCTTTAGGGCATAGCTGGTTTGTGAAGCCGCTTTAGTATTAAACTTTTTTAAGACGATATAGCCTGTTTTCTCATCGATCATAGAAAAATGCGGTACGGCATCAATCTCAATCTCAGAGCGTTTTATAGCCGTTGTTTTGCTTTTTCCTTGGCGTACATAGGTAATTTGTAAACTCGAATTAGGAGCGCCTTTAAGAAGGTTTGATGCGTCGTCGTCGTAATCTTTAACAGCAACCCCTTCTACAATAGTAATTTCGTCTCCAGCTTTTAAGCCTGCAAGATCGGCTGGGTAGCCTTTATACGGTTCAATGACCAATAATTTATCTTTAAATGTTTTTATACTCGCGCCAACACCCGTGTAATCGCCAGTTTGTTTTATCCGTGCCGCTTCAACATCTTGTTCGTTATAAAATATGGTATACGGATCGAGTTCTGTTAGCATACTTTTAATGGCATTATCCATTAAATCGGCCGGATTGGTTTTATCGACATAATTCATATTCAGTTCTTTAAAAAGCGTCGTAAATATTTCTATTTGTTTTGCGATTTCAAAGAAATCTCCTTGATACGTTTTAAAGGCAGTTGTTCCTAAAAATAAGCCAAGCGCAACGATTGGGATAAGAATTTTTCGTTTTAAATGTGTTTTCATTTTTTACTTTTTTTATGTAACCATCGTTTAAAAAAGAAGCTAGAAATACCAATAACTATTATAAAAGGCCAGAGTTGTAATACACCTAACATAAATAAAGATAAGCTATTAAAACCAGATTTTATGGCCAGCCACATTTTAGAACCATACGATTCGGTCACCTTACTTTCTACGATGGTTTTGTAAAATACAATGCGAATTGTGCTTAAGGATACTTTGTGACTTAAATATTTTAAACGACCTTGAGTCGCTTCAATGTCTTCTCTAATGTTTGATAATTCTTTTTCAATTTCAAGCATTTCGATCACTGTATTTGCTTTTGAAAGCAATTTTAAATAGCGAACTTCTAGTGCTTTTTTAGCTTTTAAACGCGCTTCAATATCTATAAATTCTTCGGTGACATCTTTTGAAGACATACGTTTTGTATCGAAATAGTTTACCGATTGGCTTATAGAGTCTATTGTGGTCTGAAAATGTGTATTGGGCACTCTAATAATAAGGCTACGCGTAATTCTATTGTAATTCTTTGAAGCGGTATCATCTTGAATGTAGCCTTTATTTTCTGTTATAAAACGCGTTATTTGTGCGTAAGTTTGGTCTAAATCTTTAGTTTCGAATTCTAAATAAGATTCTTTAATTAATTTTTGATCTGTTTTATAATCAGTGTCTTTCGTCGTATTATTTTGGAATGTAGGGAACTCAGATTCTTCAGCTATTTCTTGAATTTCATAACTCTCGTTGTAAGATTCTGTGTCGCTTATAGATTTATTTTGCGAACAGGCTAAGGGTAGAACAAGGACAAATAAATAAATAAGCATTTTCATAATACAGAAGTTATTGCGTTAAAAACTTAGTAAATAGTGCTTTCATTTTAGTCTCTAGAAACCTAAAATCGGGCATATCTTTACTAGTATATAAAATCATAAACGAATAGTTCTCGACGTTGTTGTTAAGCAGCATATTTTTATTGAGACGGTAGGCCTCTCGCAGTAAGCGTTTTATTCGAATACGATCTACGGCGCGTTTAAAATTTCGTTTACTAACAGAAACACCAGCTTTTAAGTTCGTATCTGTTTTTAAATACACCAATCGCAAAGGGTATGCCGAAACCGATTTACCTTCTGTAAATAATTGCTCTATAGCTTTTTGGCTCTTTAATTTTTCGGCCTTATTGTACGTGTATCTTTCTTTTTCCATGGGAGACCAAAGGTAATAATGCTGAGCTAATAAAAAAACCCCATCGTACAGATGAGGTTTTTTAATTTAAATAGGTTATTACGTCTTATTTTGTATTATTACTTCTGTTAACATCGGCCATTAATCCTTTAGGATCTATAACGACAGCTTTTACTGCTTTTTTAGTGGTAAACGTATAGTTTGGGTGTGCCCAAGACCAGTCGTTAATAATAGTTGCAGTCGTTGGTTTTTCACCTCTCATCATTTGTAAGGGGATATAAAAGGCTTCGGTGGTGCCATCAGTATACGTTACATTAAGGTCTAAAGGCATCGGCATTAACCCAATACGCTCTAAGCTTACGGTATTGTTGTTAATGGTTTTAACGCCATAGTCTATAGAATTTGTTGTTTTGGTCCAATCGGTTAAATACCATCCTAAATGTAAACCAGAAACTTTTTCGGCAACACGAATAAAATCGTTTGGAGTGGGGTGTTTAAAAGCCCAATCTATATAATACTGTTTTAACGTGGTTTTTAAGTGTTCTTCACTAATAACATATCCTAATTGCGATAAGAATACGGCCCCTTTATTATAAGCAGCTATACCGTAAGCAAGGTTGGTCTCAAAACGATCTGAATGTGTTGATTGTGGTTTTTCTTTCCCAGATTTTGCTAAGTAATTATACCCTTGGTATGCGCTTTCTATGGGGTTTTCGCGAGGTGTATTATTTATCGCGTCTACAGCAAATTCACTAATATAGCTTGTAAAACCTTCGTCCATCCACTCGTGTTTACTTTCGTTGGTTGCTAATAAAAACTGAAACCAAGTATGTGCCAATTCGTGTGCTGTTACGCCTACTAAGCTACCAAATTTTCGCTCTCCTGTAATTAAAGTCGACATAGCGTACTCCATACCACCATCGCCTCCTTGTATTACAGAATATTGCTTATAAGGATACTTACCTATAGTTTCGCTGTAATAAGTCATTAAACTAGCTGTTTTTGGCTGAAGTTTTTTCCAGTTCTCTTTAATCTCTGGGTTGTTTTTATATAAGAAGTGTAATAATGGACCGTTCTCTACTTGTAGGGTATCGTGACTATATTCAGGATCGGCAGCCCACGTGAAATCGTGTACATTTGGTGCCACAAAATGCCACGTTAATTTATCTGTATTTGGTCTGTTCACCGTACCATTTTCGTAACCATAACCAATTTGATTTGGATTTTGAAGGTATCCTGTTCCACCAACAATGTAGTTTCTATCGATTGTTAATTTAAGATCGAAATCTCCCCATACCCCGTGAAACTCTCTTCCAATGTAAGGATCTGCGTGCCACCCTTCAAAATCGTATTCTGCTAATTTAGGATACCATTGTGTCATAGATAGCGCGACACCTTCTGCACTATTACGGCCAGAACGGCGTATTTGTACCGGTACTTGCGCATTAAAAACCATATCTAATGTAGTGCTGTCTCCCGGTTGAATAGGTTGCGCTAAAGTAACCTCAAGGACAGTTCCAGCGACGTTGTACTGTATTGCTTTTCCGTCTTGTTTTAGGTCGGTAACTTTAATAAAACCAATTTCGTTAGGTTTTAATTTACTAATTCTACTTTCGTAAATAGGGTTGTCTTTCGTTCCTAAGTTATTGGTCATTCTACCATCTGGATCGTCAATACTTTGTAAACGTGCATCCATATCACTACCCGGTTGAAAGGCGTTAAAAAACAAATGATAGTACACTTTTTTTAACACTTCTGGAGAATTGTTAGTGTACACTAAGTTTTGTTTTCCATTGTATTGATAGTTGTTAACATCCATATCAATTTCCATTTTATAATCGACGTGTTGTTGCCAATACGTTGATGTTGCAGGTTGAGATGGTAGAGGTGAAACGTTTGCTGAAGCGCTAACCTCTTGTGACGATTTACAAGACATTAAAGCTAATGACAAAGCGATACCGAATAAAAAATAGTTTTTCATTGTGTAAAGTTTAGGTATAAAAAAGCCTCAATATAATGATATTGAGGCTTTTTATATAGAATTAATAATTATTTAGATAATTGTGATGCCATGATTAAAGCATTATAAGTATTTACCATTTTTTTAGATTTTGACACTTCAGAAAAAGGTCTGATATCTTTTGCATCTCCACCAACAATTACTTTTGAAGGCACAGCTAAACCAGAATCCATAATGATTTGTTTTACCTGAGCAGCAGTTAATTTTGGATATTGAGACCACACTAATGCAGCAACACCAGCAACAGCAGGAGCAGCCATAGACGTTCCTCCTTTAGTATCGTATTCATTTTCTGGAGTTGTAGAGTAAATTTTTGCGCCTGGAGCAAAAACATCTACATTTTGTTTACCGTAGTTAGAGAAACCAGCAAGAATGTTAGTTCCATATTCTGGAGCTAAAGCACCTACTCTAATGTATGTATTACTAATTTCTACGAAATCTACATTATCGTCTGGGAAGTTAGGTTCTGTATCTACATCTTTACCATCGTTACCAGCAGCGTGAACAAAAATCACGTCGTTATCGCTAGCATATCTAATAGCATCTCTTACCCATTGTGCATGCGGAGAGAAACTTTTACCAAAACTACCGTTAATAACTTTTGCACCGTTATCTACGGCGTAACGAATAGCTTTAGCAATATCTTTATCGTACTCATCTCCATTAGGAACCGCACGAACACTCATAAGTTCTACATTGTTAGCAACACCATTGGCTCCTAAACCGTTGTTGCGTTCTGCAGCAATAATACCTGCAACGTGCGTACCGTGGCTTTCAGATTTTTTAACTGGTATAACGTTTCCGTTTCCATAACCTGGCTTGTCGTTAAAATCGTTAGGATTATCTCCTGTTACTCTTCCGTTGAAGTCTTTATTAAGGTTAAAGTTTACTTGGTCTGTAAAGTATTCTACACCTCCTTTAATTTGTTTTTTACTCTCTACTAAAGATGTCATTCCATTAGCATAGAAAAACTTTGCCGATTTTACTGCTTCAGCTAATTCGGTATTATCCGTTTCGATTGCGTTTACTTGTTCCGGTGTGTACTCTTCAGAGTTAAAGTGTTTTGTTAATGCGTCATGTGCTTCAGACACTTTTTGGTAAATTTGGTCGTAACGCTCCTTTCCACTTAAAGCAGATTTATAATCTTCTTCATATTTAGCTAAAGCTTCTTGGTATCTTGGTGCGCTAGTGTTACCACTTCCCACTAAACGAATATATTCTAATTGCTCATCGTAACCATCACCTAAGAAGTTCCATCCGTGGATATCATCGACATAACCATTCTTATCATCATCGATTCCGTTTCCTGGAATTTCTTTTTTATTAGTCCATAGTACACCGTTTAAATCTTCGTGGTTAATATCGATACCAGAATCGATAACAGCAACGATTATAGTTTTTCCTTTTTTACCCTTAATTATTTCAGAATAGGCCTTATCAACACTCATTCCAGGAATAGTATCGGTAACTAAATCTAAGTGACCCCAATTTTGTTTTTCAGCAAGTGTAAGTTCTGTTTCTTTTATTGGTGTATTATCTATGTTTGCGATAGGTGTTGATAAAATCGCAGACCCACCACAACTTGATAATAATACTGCGGCAAATGCAGATAAAATAAGTGTTTTGTTAATCAATTTCATAAGAGTATTCGTTTTGTTTTAAGTTAATTTAATAGTGAATCGCAAGTAAAGGTTTCGTTTAACCGTACTCCTTTTTCGGTATGTTTTACTGTAATAATTTCGTTATGTGCATCGTGCTCCAAAAATAAGTAATAATTATTATCTGCTGCCAGATTCAAGAATTTTTCTTTTTCATCTAACGTAAGCAAAGGTCTTGTATCGTAACCCATTACAAAAGGGAGAGGTAGGTGGCCTACAGTAGGTAACAAATCGGCCATAAAACAGATTTTTTTCCCTTTGTAGTTTATAATAGGAATCATTTGCTTATCAGTATGTCCATTAGCAAAAAAGATATCGAAACCTAAGTCTGATTGTTCTAAGAAATCCGTTTCTGGAAGTGCTGTAAATTTAAGTTGACCACTGTCTTGCATTGGTAAAATATTTTCCTTTAAAAAAGAAGCCACTTCTCGCCTATTGGGTTTTGTTGCCCAGTCCCAATGTTCATTATTACTCCAAAAGTGAGCATTTTTAAAAGCAGGTTCTAAAAGCGTTCTGTCGGCATTCCATTTTACACAGCCACCACAATGGTCGAAGTGTAAATGCGTCATAAAAACATCCGTAATATCATCGCGATGGAAACCATATTTGGCTAAAGATTTATCGATACTATCATCTCCCCAAAGGTTATAATGGCTAAAAAACTTATCGCTTTGCTTGTTACCCATTCCAGTATCAATGAGAATTAAGCGTTTGCCATCTTCAATTAATAAACAGCGTGCGGCAATATCTATCATATTATTAGCATCTGCCGGATTAGTTCTTGACCACAGTGATTTTGGTACAACGCCAAACATTGCGCCACCATCTAACTTAAATTTTCCTGCTTGTATTGGATATAATTTCATATAGCATGCAAAATAACAAATATGTCTTACATGCTAACAGACGTTAAGATTTTATTAAGAAACTTGTTTAATTGCCCTGCGAAGGGATATACCGTTGTACAATACGCCTGTATTTTTATTTATAATAACAGAAAAAATAAGTGTATAAAGCAACCATTTAAACGTTTAGACAGGGTTTATGGCTTCTGTATTGCATGTATTTACCAAAAAATTAATGCTACCTTAAAAATTAAATTATTAATTTCACCCCAAAATATTAAAGATGGTAGAATTAGGAGGGATAATTATTTTAGGAATATTGGCACAATGGGTGGCATGGAAATTTAAAATACCAGCAATTTTACCTTTAATCCTTATAGGATTATTAGTGGGGCCTATAGCTGCAGAATTTTTATCTTCTGATGGCACAAAGTGGATAGAACCTATTTGGACAGGTAACAAAGGGCTTTTCCCGGGAGAGAGTTTATTCTATTTTGTTTCGTTAGCCATTAGTATTATTCTTTTTGAAGGGGGATTAACCCTACGAATGGGAGAAATTAAAAACGTAGGCCCCGTGATTACCAAACTTATTTCTATTGGATCGTTGGTTACCTTTTTTGGTGCGGCGGTTTCGGCTTTCTTCATCTTTAATTTATCGTGGGAGATTTCCTTTTTATTCGCCGGACTTATAATTGTAACGGGTCCAACGGTAATTACTCCTATTTTAAGGAATATACCTTTAAAGAAAGACGTTTCGGCGGTGTTAAAATGGGAAGGTATTTTAATTGATCCCATTGGAGCCTTAGTGGCCGTATTGGTATTTGAATTTATTTCAGTCGATGGTGGTGGTGAATTTACCAAAACCGCTTTCGTGGAGTTTGGTAAAATCGTTCTTTTTGGTTCTACATTTGGTTACACCTTTGCTCATGCACTTAATTTTATTATAAATAGACAATGGGTGCCACATTATTTATTAAATGTGTTCGCTTTAGCTTCCGTTTTAGCTGTTTTTATTTTATCGGATGTTTTTGCACACGAATCGGGGCTGTTAGCCGTAGTTATTATGGGAATGGTGCTAGGTAATTCGAAATCTGCCTACTTAAAAGAACTGTTATACTTTAAAGAATCGCTAAGTGTTTTATTAATTTCAATCTTATTTATTCTATTGGCTGCCAATATAAATATGGAAGACTTATACCTTATTTACAGATGGGAAACCTTAGCATTATTTAGCATTATAGTTTTTGTTATTAGACCAGTAGGTGTGTTTTTAAGTACCTATGGCTCATCGTTAAAACTTAACGAAAAACTTTTTATAAGTTGGGTTGGGCCACGTGGTATTGTTGCGGCAGGAATTGCCTCTTTATTTGGTTTAAAATTAGCAAAAGATGGTGTGGCTTATGCCGAATATATTACGCCATTAGTCTTTGTAATTGTATTAGGAACCGTACTCTTAAACGCGACAACAGCGCGACTATTTGCTAAAATGGTTGGTGTGTTTTTAAATGATTCTCGTGGTATTTTAATTATAGGTGCTTCAAAAGTGTCGCGATTATTAGGGCATTATTTAGAAACTAACGGAAGGCACGTTGTGTTAATTGATAGTAATCCGTCAAATATTGCAAAAGCTAAGGAATTAGGTTTAGAAGCCATTACCACTAATATTTACTCTGATAATTTGGGTGACAATATTGAATTAAATGATATTGGTTATATAATGGCCTTAACAGCAAGTGCTGAAATTAATAAATATGCCATTAGTAAATTCTCTAGACAGTTTGGAGAAAACGGTGCGTTTAGATTGTTAACTATCGATGAGCTGAAAGACGACGGCAATAACCCCAAAGAAGGTTTGTTTTCTCATTCGGACGATTATAACACCTTAACAAACGTAACCCGTAAATACCCAAGCATTCAAGAGATTGAATTGAAAGATCAGGCACATTACGAAAGCTTAATTGAGATTACCAATACAAATAAAGATATTATTCCTTTGTTTATAAAAGACGGCAAAGGCGAATTGCAGATTATCTGTTCAGACAATAAAAAGATGGCAATTGAAAGCCCAGATTGGTATTTAGTATACCTAGGGAAACCGTTTGATGTCGAAAATACAGAGACAGTGCAATAAAATGAAGTCATAAAAAAAGGCTCTATTTGTAAAATAGAGCCTTTTTTTATAACTAAACCAGGTATTAATTAATCATTTAATTTTAGTACCGCCATAAATGCTTCCTGAGGGATTTCTACGTTACCCACTTGGCGCATACGTTTCTTTCCTTTTTTCTGCTTTTCTAATAACTTACGTTTACGAGAAATATCTCCACCATAACATTTTGCCGTTACATCTTTCCGTAGGGCTTTAATAGTTTCTCGAGAGATAATTTTAGCACCAATAGCAGCCTGAATAGGAATATCAAACTGTTGTCTCGGAATTAATTCTTTTAGCTTTTCACACATTTTCTTACCAATATGCTGTGCATTATCGGCGTGAATTAGTGCTGAAAGTGCATCTACAGATTGTGCGTTTAGTAAGATATCTACACGAACTAATTTAGAAATACGCATACCAATTGGAGAATAATCGAAAGAGGCATACCCTTTAGACACTGTTTTTAAACGGTCGTAAAAATCAAATACAATTTCGGCAAGTGGCATATCGAACGATAATTCGACACGCTCGGTAGTTAAATACGTTTGATGAGTAATAACACCACGTTTTTCAATACATAACGACATTACGTTACCAACAAAGTCGGCTTTAGTAATAATGGATGCTTTAATATACGGTTCTTCAACACGATCTAATCCAGAAGGATCTGGTAAATCTGTGGGGTTGTTTACTATAATAGCAATGTCTGGATCTTTTCTAGTAAAGGCGTTGTAACTTACGTTGGGTACGGTTGTAATTACCGTCATATTAAACTCACGCTCTAAACGTTCTTGGATAATTTCCATATGCAACATTCCTAAGAATCCACAACGGAAACCAAAGCCTAAGGCGGCAGAACTTTCAGGAGTAAATACTAACGAGGCATCGTTAAGTTGTAGTTTCTCCATCGAGTTTCTTAACTCCTCATAATCTTCAGTATCTACAGGGAAAATTCCAGCAAATACCATCGGTTTAACGTCTTCAAATCCTGCAATAGGATTTGTCGTTGGTGTTTTTGCATCGGTAATTGTATCACCAACTTTAACCTCTTTAGCGTCTTTAATTCCAGTAATAACATATCCTACATCGCCTGCTTTAATTTCTTTTCGAGGAAATTGTTTTAATTTTAGCGTGCCTACTTCATCTGCAAAATAATTTTTACCAGTAGCAATAAACTTAATGTTTTGACCCTTTTTAATGGATCCGTTAATCACTCTAAAATACGTTTCTACCCCTCTAAAAGGATTATACACAGAGTCGAAAATTAATGCCTGTAAAGGTTCGTCTGGATTTCCTTTTGGTGCTGGAATACGCGCGATAACTGCTTTTAAGATCGCCGCGATACCTAAGCCTGTTTTGGCACTCGCAGGAATGACATCGGAAGGGTCGCAACCTAATAAATCGACGATATCGTCTGTAACCTCTTCTGGATTGGCACTAGGTAAATCTATTTTATTTAAAACGGGAATTATTTCTAAATCGTTTTCTAAAGCTAAGTATAAATTCGAAATCGTTTGTGCTTGTATACTTTGGGCCGCATCGACAATTAATAAAGCCCCTTCGCAGGCCGCAATAGATCGCGATACTTCGTAAGAGAAATCAACATGGCCAGGTGTGTCAATAAGGTTTAAAATGTAATCTTCACCTTCATACGTGTATTCCATTTGTATCGCGTGCGATTTAATAGTAATACCACGTTCTCGCTCTAGATCCATACTATCTAAAAGCTGATCTTGTTTTTCACGATCGGTAACCGTTCCAGTAAAATCAAGTAATCGATCGGCAAGGGTACTTTTACCGTGATCAATATGAGCTATAATACAAAAATTTCTAATGTTCTTCATAATCTAAAATGTTCACTTTAACAGCGATTGTTGCAAATATAAAGTATTTATTGTGCTTTTCTTTACTTTCTTTATTCTATTGCATACTACTAATAATTACCGCGTTTCGGGTTATATAAGTTCTAAAACATTGGTATATTGCGGTTCAATAAAACAATAATTTTTGAAGCAATTAATAAAAATCGCTATTTTGTTTGCCTCGGTAAATGTCTTAGCCCAAGCAGATTTTAGTATCTCAGGAAAAATCGTAGATGCGCTTAACCAGCCAATAGCTTACGCCAATGTTATAGTGATGACAGCGGACTCCACACTCATTGCGGGAGTCAGTTCGACCGATAAAGGGGCGTTTAAACTCGTTAAATTGAAACAAGATACTTACGTCTTAAAAGTTTCGTTTTTAGGATTTAAAACCTATAAACAAGCGGTGGTTGTGTCGCAATCGCAAATTTTAGATACCGTTGTTTTAGAAGTAGATTCTGAAGCGCTTTCGGAAGTCGTGATTAACAATCGGAAACCCACACTAAAGAAAGAAGTGGATCGGTTGGTTTTTAATATTGAAAACACGTCTTTAAGCGAGGGTACGGTGTTAAGTGCTTTAAAAAGCACACCGGGTGTTTTAATTTTAGACAATTCTATTTCAGTAAAAAATGGTACGCCATCGGTGTATATTAATAATAAAAAAGTCCACTTATCCTCTACCGAAGTGGTTCAATTGTTAGAAAGCTCCACAGCCAATACTATTCAGAAAATTGAAGTCATAACAAATCCACCTGCAAAATACGATGCAGAAAGTGGTGCCGTTATAAACATTATAATGACTAAAAATTTGATAACAGGCTATCGTGGTAAGGTGTTTACTAACTATACTCAAGGCGTTTACCCGCGTTATAACACAGGAATAAGTCAGTTTTACAAAAAGGATAATTTGGATTTTAATGTGAACTATAGTTATACCGATTCTAAAAAAGACCGCTATAATCATGAAACCATAAATTATTATGACGATGGCGCTATAGATCAGGTTTGGAATACCCAATTAGATAGAGATGAATGGTCTAAAACACATAACATTAACTTTAATATAGATTATGCGATAGATGATAATAATGAATTAAACGTATCTTCCATCGTCTTATTAAATCCGGTGTACGATAATAGAGTGTTTAGTAACGCTGTAATTACAGCTACTAATAACGACCCTCTTTACAATTATAATTCAGGCATTATATCAGACGGGGAAAAGGAAAACATCTCTTTAGATTTAGATTTTTTACATAAGTTTGATAACACAGCAACACTTAAGTTTAATGCGCATTACACGGATTACGATTATAACAGATCTCAAAACGTTCGGAGCAATTATTTTGATACTAACAATGTTTTTGGCCCTGGTTTACCCTACAATTTTCAGACGGCTTTTAATACAGATAATAGCCAAAAGACCAATATTTTTATCTCAAAACTAGATTTTAATTTACCAGTTTCTGAAACATCGACGTTTTCTTCTGGGGTGAAAATATCGAGTACTAAAACAGAGAGTAACGTGCATCAAATAAGCCTTAATCCAGAGGATAATACAGCGTTGCCGTCAAGCGCTTATTCCGATTTTTATAATTATGACGAGTCTATCGGTTCTGGTTATATCAATTTTGAGACTAGTTGGGATAACTGGAGTTTTTCAGGAGGATTGCGTGCCGAGCATACTATAAGCGAAGGCCATTCTATAACGTCTAACGCTATGGTGACTCAAGAGTATTTTGAGCTTTTTCCAACAGCTAATTTAAGTGTTGAAGCTTCAGAAAATTTAAGTTTATATTCTAATTTTAAACGCAGTTTAGAGCGCCCAAGCTACGAAACCTTAAATCCGTTTAATTTCTTTTTAAATGATAACACAATTGTCACCGGTAACCCAACGTTGCAACCCGCATTTACCAATCACTTTGTTGTAGGAACAACTGTTTCTGGAATATATACCTTTGAAGCGTATTACAAAAAAACAAAAGATAGTTTCTACGAGCTCCCTATTCAAAATAACACCGATAATATTATTGTTTACACACCAGTTAACATTGAGAATACCACGGAATATGGTTTCGATTTTGTAACCTATTTTAATGCGACTGAGCGCTGGTTTCTATATTTTGTAGCGTCAGTGTATAATATAAAGAACGAATCGGCCATTCAAAATAATGAAGTAAAGTTGGATCATTGGTCTACTTATGGCGCGTTAAACAACGATATTACTTTTTTAAAAGATAGAAGTTTAAATGCCAATCTTTCCTTTATTTTTGTTGGACGTAACTTACAGGGTTTTAGAATTTCGGAGAACATTTTAACGTCCGATTTATCCATTAAAAAAACCATTCTTAATAAAAAAGGAACCGTGTCTTTAGCGGTATCTGATATTTTTAATTTAAACGATTATGATGCGACCTTCAGGTTTAACAATCAAAACAATAGAAGCATTATAGAAGTGGATAATAGGTATGTTAAATTAGGTTTTAGTTATACATTTGGTAATACCACACTAAACACCAATGCGCGTACAAGAGAGCATAAAGAAAATGAGAGGTTAGAAAAGCAATAACTAAAGAACAGCGGGGGGAGAAGTATCGCCTATTGATATAACGTACCATACTTTATTTAAAATAACAACGATAAGCAACCGTTAGAATACTTTTATTCTAGCGGTTTTTGTACCCCGCATAACAGACGACTTTAAAATGAAAACGACTTAACGACTGTAAATACTTAAGGGAAAGCGATTAATAGAAGTGATTTATAGCTTTAAGAAGACAATAATTGTACTGTGAATGATGCGTTTACATAAAAAGATGTAATTTTGCATAAAAAACAAACGACTTGGTAAAAATAGGTAACATAGAACTTCCTAACTTTCCATTGCTTTTAGCGCCGATGGAAGACGTTAGCGATCCGCCATTTAGAGCATTATGTAAAGAACAAGGCGCCGATGTGGTGTATACCGAATTTATTTCGAGTGAAGGGTTAATTCGTGATGCCGCAAAAAGTGTAATGAAATTAGATATCTATGAAAAAGAACGCCCGGTAGGGATTCAAATTTTTGGAGCTAATTTAGAAAGTATGCTTAAAACCATAGATATTGTAGAAAAATCGCAACCCGATATTATCGACATTAACTTTGGGTGTCCCGTAAAAAAAGTCGTGTCTAAAGGGGCAGGAGCAGGTATCTTAAAAGATGTCTGTTTAATGGAGCAACTCACAGCCGAAATGGTAAAGCGTACCAATATACCGATCACCGTAAAAACACGTTTGGGCTGGGATAACGATTCCATTCGCATCCTTGAGGTGGCCGAGCGTTTGCAAGATGTTGGCTGTAAAGCTATTTCTATTCACGGTAGAACGCGAGCACAAATGTATAAAGGCGAGGCCAATTGGGCACCCATTGCTGAGGTTAAAAACAACCCTAGAATGCATATTCCTGTTTTTGGAAATGGAGATGTTACCACACCAGAACTCGCCATGAAAATGCGGGACGAATACGGTTTAGATGGTTGTATGATTGGACGCGCAAGTATTGGAAATCCTTGGTTTTTTAATCAGGTAAAGCACTATTTTAATACCGGTGAGCACTTAGCACCAATTACCATAGCCGAACGTGTAGAGGCGGCAAAACGTCACTTACAGATGGCAATAGATTGGAAGGGTGAAACGCTGGGCGTACTAGAAACTAGAAGACATTATACCAATTATTTTAAAGGTATTCCACATTTTAAAGAATACCGTACTAAAATGGTGACTAGCGACGGTGCTAAAGACGTTTTTAATGCTTTAGATGACGTTTTAAGGGATTTTTCAGAGTACCAGTTTA
Organism: Bizionia gelidisalsuginis; assembly: GCF_008086185.1. NCBI lineage: Bacteria > Pseudomonadati > Bacteroidota > Flavobacteriia > Flavobacteriales > Flavobacteriaceae > Bizionia > Bizionia gelidisalsuginis. The sequence continues at coordinate 88,093 of NZ_VSKN01000004.1, read as the reverse complement.
CAGTATAACATTTTTATATGATAAATCAGCTAAAACGGATATGGGCGGTTATTGGACCTCTTTTATTTATAGGTTTGGGTCTCTATATATTAGACACATCCCAGACTCTTGCAGGTAAAATTATTGGCTGGACTAGTATTATTTTCTGGTCCGCTTTATTTTACTTTTTAGTGTATAAACTAATAAGTGCTTCTAGAAACACTACGGTTGATAACTAAAACCTGAAGAGTTGCAGTTAAAAATCAGCTGGTACGTACTAGTTTTTTAGAAATACGAACCGATGCTATTTTTGAAGCCATAATACCTAAAACAGTAATCGTTACAAAAACAATAACGACGTTTTCTAACCGAATATCCACAGGGTAGGGAAGAATAGGTGTTAGCATAACTAAAGAGAAGTTGCTTTGTAATACAATTACTAAAAGACCAATACCTAAGCCAATAATACCACCAACCAACGTCATGAGTGTGCCTTGTAAAAAGAATATACGACGGATATCGCGCACCGTAGCGCCTAAATTAAATAAGGTGTTTAAGGTGGCTTTTTTATCTAAAATCATCATAATTATAGAGCCAATAACATTAAACAGTGCGATAATTAGCACTAGCGTAAAAATTAAATACACCACCAGATTTTCTGTGTTTAGCATTTTGTAAAGGGCATCGTTAAGTTGCGCTCTATTTTTAACACTAATTTTATCTCCTAAAATGTTTTGAATTTCAGCCTTTACAGTCTCCTCATCGGCATCGGGTTGTAGTTTGAATTCGAGACTGGAAATCTGATTTTTAGAATACCCTAATAATTCCCGAGCCAAATCAATTGAAGAAAAAATATAGCTATCGTTTAGTTTTTCATTGATAAAGAAAATACCCACGTTAACCGTTTGCACTTGCTTGAAAGCGTCTTTAGTAGACGTTATTTGTCCTTTTCCAGGTTTAGGTACAAAGAGCGACACCCGTTTGCCGTAATCTAAAACACCTAACGATAAATTATTAGCAATACCACTTCCCACCACAATTTGACTCGTTTTCTGAGTCACCCAACTGCCTTGAATTATATTAGAATCCACGTTATTTACACGGTTAAATTGCTCATCGACGCCTTTTAAATACGCAGGATAAGGTTTGCCGTCAAACGATGAAAATACGCGCTCTTCAATAACTCTAGAGTACGAAGCAATGCCTGTAATGGCTTGCAATTTCGTTTCTATAGTTTCGTTAAATATAAAGGATTTACCAATGGTAGTTTCAGCCTTTAGATCGGGATCAATAAGGCTCGTATATTCTAATGTAAAATTCTTTAACCCCGCAAAGCCGGACAATACAATAAATAATGATGCGGCACCTAAAACAATACCAACTAATGCTAATAGGGTAATAAAATTGATTGCATTATTACTGCTTTTAGAGCGTAAATACCGTTTGGCTATGTATAAAGAAAAATTCATAAATTATACGCGCATATCAAGACATTGAAGAGTTAAAACCATACGTTAAAATCGTTTACGATTTTTTTCTAGATCCTAAAGAATCGGGGTCATTTATGGGGTTGTCGGTTCTTTTTAAAGATTGCTCAATTTTATCAATATGCTCTAAAGAATCGTCGATATAAAACTCTAAATGTGGCACACGGCGCAATTGGTTTTTGGTGCGTTTCGCTAATTCGTGTTTTATAAACGGTTGGTTCGAGCGGATGCCCGTTACCAATTCTTTAGCTTTATCATTCGGGAATATGCTTAAATATACCTTAGCCGATAATAAATCTGCCGTTACTTTAACTTTAGAAACCGATATAATAACCCCACGCATACCACCTTGGGTTGCAGCGCCCTGAAGGATCTCTACTAAATCTTTTTGGATCACAGATCCTATTTTTTTTTGTCTTTGACTTTCTTCCATAGTGCAAAAATAGTTGATATTTAAAGATTATCTTACTTTTGAAAGTAAAATTCGTAACCTAAGCCAATTTAACCACAAAATGTTGTATTCTTATATTTGAGTTATTTTTTTTTCAGATAAAATATAATAATAAAGCATAGCTTTAGTTACGGTTTTATAGTAGAGTTAAATTTGGGTGAAAAAGACTAAAATATAGGCGCCATTTTGTGGTTAAATAGGGAGTTATATAAATATTGTAAAGAATGAAGAAAATTGAACATATCGGTATTGCCGTTAAGAATCTTAAGGAGTCTAACGCTTTATTCGGAAAACTATTCGGAGAACCGCATTATAAAGTTGAAACTGTGGAAAGTGAAGGTGTTAACACGTCTTTTTTTCAAGTCGGTGATAATAAAATTGAATTGTTGGAAGCGTCAAAAGACGATAGCCCAATAGCCAAATTTATAGCACGTAAAGGCGAGGGGATTCATCATATTGCATTTGATGTGGACGATATTGAAGCTGAAATAATACGACTAAAAGAGGAGGGTTTTATTGTGTTAAACGACAGGCCGAAACGCGGAGCAGATAATAAATGGGTTGCTTTTTTACACCCAAAATCGTCTAACGGAGTGTTGATTGAATTGTGCCAAGAGATAAAAGAATAAAATAAAGGCCTACTATTTCTTGCTAGAAAAGAAAAGAAGTAGTAATATTGCACCCGATTTCGGTCCCATAGCTCAGTTGGTTAGAGCACCTGACTCATAATCAGGTGGTCCTTGGTTCGAGCCCAAGTGGGACCACGTTTTAGAACCCTTATATAGCTGTTTATCAGTTGTTTAAGGGTTTTTTGTTGCTTTTTTTCCCGACATTTTCCCGATAATTTTCAGATTTTCAGTCCGTTTTTAGTTTCAAAACTTGATTTTAGTTTTATTAAAATAGATTAATTTAAAATATTTAAGATGAAAAACGCAGATTTAAGAGTAAACGAGGAAAGAAATGATTCGCAAAGTGATTTGAACTTATTGAATGGAGTTAAAGGTTTTTTGAACTATGAAGATATTGAGGAATTTAAAAAACTGTTTCAAGAGATGTTTTTAATTACTATGAGAAGTGATTTTGCAGATGATACTAATTTTAGAAATGAATTAGCTACTTTTTATGATGCCCAAATGGATTTGTTCAAAGTAGCAAGCGATTTTAAGGCGCAAACAAAACCTTAATAGGGTTAAGGTTTTAAAAAAAGAGACGGTTTATATATGCCGTCTCTTTTTGGTTTTAGGTTGTTGTTTAGGTTGCTATATAGTTTTTTTTATCTAAACCACTATAAATAGGGTGGTTTTATAGGTTTTTTTATATGTTTATTAGTGGTTGCAGGTTGCGCAACCTAATCTCTTACGTTTTATAATTCTTAGTTTTCTTAAAGTAAATTAGTATTAGACCCTTAGAATATTTTTGGGAAGTTCTATTCTTTGTAAATTAGTTGCTTATAAGAAATAACAAACCATAATAAAAACGTTATCTTTCCTTTCGAAAATTTTAAATAACCACAACGTTTATTTATAAGGTTTTTCTTATATAATAGAAAGCCTGCGCCAACGATTAAAATAAAATGACAACAAAAGAATACATTCAAATAGTAACCAAAAGACTGCAGTCTGGAATATCAAGAGAGCATTCTTATAGAGGAGATTTAGAAACGCTAATAAGAGAATTAGTAAGCGGAATTGAAATCACTAATGAACCTGCAAACGTAACCGATTGTGGAAATCCAGATTATGTTATCACTAAAGGAAAAATCCCTATTGGTTATATTGAAGCAAAAGATATTGGAAAAGACTTAAACAGCAAATCATACAAAGAGCAATTTGGGCGCTACAAAAAAGCACTCGATAATCTGATAATTACGGACTATGTTTGGTTTCAATTCTTTCAAAATGGTGAACTCGTACACGAAATAAAAATTGCCGAAATTGACAACCAAAACCTAATACCACTTCCAGAAAATTACGTCAATTTCGAGAATTTAATCAAAGATTTTTGCACTCACGTTGGACAAACCATTAAATCGTCAAAAAAATTGGCGGAAATGATGGCTGGAAAAGCACGTTTATTACAAGATATTTTAGAACGTGCTATAACTTCTGATGAGGAAACACAAGAAAACACTTCTATAAAAGGTCAATATGATACTTTTAAGGAAATATTAATTCACGATTTAAAGCCTAAAGGTTTTGCGGATATTTATGCTCAAACATTAGCATACGGAATGTTTGCAGCAAGATTGCACGACCCAACTTTAGATGATTTTAGCAGACAAGAAGCAGCAGAACTAATTCCAAAATCTAATCCTTTTTTGCGTAAACTATTTGGCTACATCGCTGGACCAGATATTGATGAAAGAATTGTGACCGTAGTTGATAACCTTGCAGAAGTTTTTAGAGCAACAAATGTTGAGCAACTTTTAAAGAATTTTGGAAAAAGTACACAAACCAACGATCCAATAATTCATTTCTACGAAACATTTTTGGCCGAATACGACCCAAAATTGCGTAAAGCAAGAGGTGTTTGGTACACACCTGAACCAGTCGTAAATTTTATAGTTCGTGCAGTTGATGATATTTTAAAAACAGAATTTAATTTACCTCAAGGTATAGCAGATACAAGTAAAACCAAAATAAAATTAGATACACAAACACCTGACAAACGTTCTGCGACAGGTTACAAACAAATAGAAAAGGAAGTACATAAAGTACAAATACTTGACCCAGCAACAGGTACAGGAACATTTTTAGCAGAAGTTGTAAAGTTTATCTACAACAAGAACTTTAAAGCAATGAAAGGTGCTTGGAGTGGTTATGTAGAAGAACATTTAATACCAAGATTAAACGGTTTTGAATTGTTAATGGCTTCATATTCTATGGCACATTTAAAATTAGATATGTTATTAACCGAAACTGGTTATAAATCAACTAAAAATGAACGGTTAAATATATACTTAACCAATTCATTAGAAGAACATCATAAAGATACTGGAACATTATTTTCTAATTGGTTAAGTAGTGAAGCCAATGAAGCAAACCATATAAAACGAGACACACCAGTAATGTGTGTTATCGGTAATCCGCCTTATAGTGGTGAAAGTTCCAATAAAGGAGATTGGATTATGGATTTAATGCAAGACTACAAAAAAGAACCAGGCGGAAAAGAAAAACTGAAAGAACGAAATTCCAAATGGATTAATGATGATTATGTAAAATTTTTGCGTTACAGCCAACATTATATAGAAAAAAATGAAGAAGGAGTTTTAGCGTTTATTAATCCACACGGATTTTTAGATAATCCAACATTTAGAGGAATGCGTTGGAATTTACTAAAAACATATGATAAAATTTACATTTTAGATTTACACGGTAATAGCAAAAAGAAAGAAACTTGTCCTGATGGTTCTATAGACCAGAATATCTTTGATATTATGCAAGGTGTCTCTATTAATATTTTCGTGAAAACTGGTAAGAAAAAAGCAAACCAATTAGGAAAAGTTTATCATTATGACCTCTTTGGTAAACGAGACTACAAATATGACTTCCTTTGGAATAATAGCCTAAAAACTATTAAGTATGTTGAATTACCAAATAAAGCACCAAACTATTTTATGGTGCAAAAAGATTTTGCTTTAGAAGATGATTATTTAAAAGCAATTTCTTTGGGTAGTTTATTTGAAACGTATTCTGCTGGAGTTGTAACATCAAGAGATAAGTTGGTTGTTGGTACAGACAAACAAATTCTATCTAACAGAATGAAGAAATTTTTTAATTCAGATATTGATTTTATCAAAAACAATATGAAAGTTAAAGAAAATCAGACATTTAAAATAGAAAATGTGCTACGTGATAGTGAATTTGAAGAAAAAAATATAACCTCTTTTTCATATCGTCCTTTTGACAAAAGAGTAGTTTATTATGATGAAAATCTTATTGAAAGATTTAGAGGAAATGTTATGGAACATATGCTACATAATGACAATCTTGGATTAATGTCTAATAAAAAAATTGAAATAGGTAATTTTGCCCACGCAATGATTTACACTGGCGTTACAGAAAGTCACGCAGTTTCTTTAAAAGAAATTAATTATTTATTTCCATTATATTTATACCCAAATCAAGCAAATGGTATTTTCACAGAAGACAAACGAAAACCTAACTTAAATCAGGAAATAGTTAAGCAAATTGCTGAAAAATTAGGTTTAACATTTACCAACGAAAAAGAAGAAACTAAAAATACTTTTGCACCAGTAGATGTTTTGGATTACATATATGCTGTTTTACACAGTCCAACTTACAGAGAGAAATACAAAGAGTTTCTAAAAATAGATTTTCCAAGAATTCCTTTTCCAAAAGATGAGAAAACGTTTTGGAAACTCGTAAAATTAGGTAAAGAAATAAGAGAAATTCATCTTTTTGAAAGTTCAAAAATTGAAGAATATATTACAAGTTACCCCAAAGATGGAAATAATATTATTACAACAAAAGTTGGCAAAAAAGACTGGGAATTGTTTGATACCGAAAAGAAATTAGGTAGAATTTGGATAAATGAGAAACAGTATTTTGACAATATTCCACTAAACACTTGGGAATTTTATATTGGAGGTTATCAACCTGCACAAAAGTGGCTGAAAGACAGAAAAGAAAGAGAACTGAAATTTGAAGATATTTTACATTATCAGAAAATAATAGTTGCACTTACAGAAACAGACAGAATAATGAAAGAAATCGATAAGATAGAAATAGAATAAGGTTGCTGCAAAAACAACCTCCTAAATAAATTAGGAGGTTGTTTATAGTTGGTTTGTGGGTTGTTATTTAGGTTTTTTTAAGCATTTGTTAAAGGTTGAAGGTTGCGCAACCTGTTATTTTAGGTTGTTGAAATTGTTAAATTTTCTGAAAAAATCCTCTAAATCACAGTTGTAAATTCCATCTCTTTCTAGTTCTTCATCAGATTTGCCTTTAGTCATATCCCAAATTTTAGCATTAACACCTAATTTTCTAAGCTCGATAATTTTCTTATTAATAATTGAAACGTCTTTACTACTAATATCGGGTATAATTACAACGTTGTGACCAATTAAACAAGCATATTTCTTTTCTGTTAAACCAGTCGACCCACCATAAGACAGCCAAGTGTATTTTGGTAGAAAGAGGGAGCCTATTACAGCTGTCTTTTCGCTTTCTACTAGGATTAGTATTTGTTTCCCTTTATAGCTGTCTAAAATGAGGTGTTCCCCAAATAAGCAGGAATAATATCCGTTTTCATTTTTATAAGGTTGTTTAAAAAACTTTTTTCTTCTTCCATTAAGTTTATAATATGCAATCTTTGCTTTTTGAATTTTTAAATCCTTGTTTATATTCCAGAAAATAATGCCGCCGTCATTGGTCGTTCCTAGTACATACTGTTCTTTTACTAGGTTGGTTGCCTTATTTCCGTAGGTTGCACGCATATACTTTAATAGGTTGTTTTCAGGTTTTTTTTCATAGTATTTCCAGATTATACTTTCAGGAATAAAGTTTTGGTTAATAAGGTGGTTGCTAGTGTTGTTTAATTTGGTTGCTGTTTGTTGGTTTAATACGCTAGCATTATTTATTAATGGCTCAAATTTTCTAAGTTCATCATTCCAAGTGTGTTCTTCACCCAAATCATTGATATATATAGTGGGTGGTAAGGTTGTTTTTCCGCAAGAGTGACAATGTCCGAAGTTTTCGGGCAGTTCTTTGTAGTTTGCAAACTTCCCGTCTTTGTTAAGCTTTCCACAGCAGGGCGTCACTATTTTTTTGTTTCTTTTAGAGTTAAAAGTATATTTGATTTCTAATTTAATCATAAAAAATAAAGATTGAATTTGTAGTTGCATTATCTACATTACCTACATAATCCCTTTTTAAAAATGTAGGTAATGTCGGAAATGTATCAATTATTAAAAACTATTTATTCAATAAAAAAGACTTGTCCCATAGGTTGCCTTTTTTTTATAAACCCACTTTTTTCGAGTCTTATTGAAACTGTTTTGTTTGAACATAGTCTATAACCATTATCTTGACAATAGTATTTGTATTCTGAATATATTTCAGATAGTGTTCTAAAATGTTCGTGCGACGGTTTATAGCCTTTTTCATCTAAAAAAAGTAAAACACTATCACTTTCTTTTTGATACTGGAGTATTTCATTTTCAACGATAGTACTTTGACTAAAATCTTGTTGTTTTAATAGTCTTTCTAGTCCGTTTAAGACCCAATTAAACACTCCTGACAGTTCAGATTCTATAATTTTCTTTGAAAGGTTTTTGTCTTGTTCTTTGGGCGGAATGGTTACCTTGAATGGTAATATTATAAATCGACGGAAAAATGCATTTGTATTTTCAACCTCTTTAGGTAGTTCGTTACAATTAAAAATGAATTTAGCATAATCAGTCATTATTTGAGACTGTTTATACAAAACATCAGCTTCTACTGGTTCTCCTGAAGCTAATGCCTTAAAAATGCTACTTTCTAATTTTCCGTTAATTTCACTAGCGTAGTTTAAAAGCTTATTAGATAAGTTTATTCTTGATTTGCTTTGTTCAGAGGTTAGGGAGTGTAAAGAGTAGTTAGTAACATTGTGCCTACCTAATAAAGCCATTATAATTTCAAAAATAACACTCTTACCATTGGCTCCAGATCCATATAGTAATAAAACTTTTTCTAATTTTAATACACTGTTTTTAACGAATATGTAACCAATATATTCGGCTAAGATATTCTGTAATTCTTTTTGAGGTAAAACTGTATTTAGAAATTGTTGAAAAATAGGGTATTCAGCTTCTTTATCATATTTAAAAGGTAACTGATAGGTTATGAAATCTTCTTTGTTGAAATCTCTAAGAAACTGTTTTTTAAGAGTTATTTCGAATGTTCCATTTTCCAAATTGACTAAAGTGGCTGTGTTGTTTGTCTTTAATTCTTTTAATGATGCATCAGAAATAAACTGTTTAAATATCTTCTCTTTAAAATCGAAATCTTTAGCATCAAATTTACCGACTTTCATTTTAAGAGCTACTTTGCCTAAAAAGTCTTTGAAATTATCTGAATCTAAGTTTTCCCAGTATTTTGTATTGTAGAGGTATATAAAATCGCTTTTACGACAAAGATTGAAGCCTTTTTTATTAGCAGTTTGTAAAAGAATTTCTACACACGCAATACGATAATGTTTAGCAAACAACTTGTCTTTTTCGGACTGAAGTTTACAATATTCTCTAAAGTTTACTGGAGAAATTGCATTTAAAATATTAGCGAGTATATCTATTCTATTTTCATCTGCGAGATTGCTTTTGTCTTTGTCATTAATAATGTGTTCAATATTATTCTGAATACCATTTATATTTGATAATTCAAAATTTGTATCTTTACCTTGATTTTTGGCGAAATCGTGGGTGCTATTTATAGCGCCCTTTTGTTTGTCTTCTTTCATAGCTCGCTAATTAATCAAATTGGTTCATTTGTTGTAATGCGAGTATAACATCACTTTTTTTGTATCGTACTTTAGAGCCTATTCGAAAGGCAGGGAGAACATCGTTTTTTGTGTATTTCCAAAGTGTAACCAAAGAAATGGATAGCATTTTGGCTGTTTCTTCGCGAGTGAGAAGTGTGTCTTCTTTTACTGTAGATTTTTGGAAATCGGTAAGAATACTTTTTACACCATTTAAAATTTCATTTTTAAAATCTTCATTGTTGGTGTTTTCAACTTGTAGAATTTGTTTTGTCATTGCCTTGTATGTTTATGTGTTACAAGGCAAAATTAACTTGACTTAATGTTGTTTGTTGGGTTGGATTACTCAGGGTTTACCCAAGTATTATCCGACTTTCCGAATCATATCTTGTATATTCGTTACAATGGCTTGATGGTCAGCAAAATATTTTTCTTGAATCTTTGTTAATTTTTTGTTTGGTTTTTTTAGAATAATTACAGCAGCTTTTCTTAGATTTTCTTCATTAGTTTCGGTAATCATATTTATTTTTCTACCAAGTTCTGAATAATTAAAACTTAAATATTCCTTTTCTGAAAGGTGTACTAAGGCTTTCAATTCATCTAGTTGTAGTTCTATTTCTTTGTTGAAGTTCTTAGTCAAAAGATTTAAATAAGTTGGCATCTTTTTGTCTGAGTAGTGAGATTCTTTTTTTTCTTTTCTTAGAACGTCTATAAAAAGTACTTCGTACAATGCCGCATCTCCTTTTCTATTAAACTTTACAGGAGTAGTTTTTTCTATTTTATTCTTATTAATTTCTCTATCAATAAAATCTAAAATTTTCTTAGTTTTAATGAAGTTTTTCCATTGTATATTAATAGGGTGTGCTATGCTAAGTAAGCTATCTTTTTCATCACTTGTTTTATTAAATGAAATTTTACTGTTTGTTAGATATTTTATAATAGTTTTTTCATCCTGTTCAAGATTATACATAATATTACAAACCCAACAAAAAACATCTTGATCCGTCCAATCTCGATTGAAATCGAATGTTGGATTATCATAATTCTTTATAAATTGTTTAAAGCTTTTTATACAATCTATGGACTTGACTATTTTCTCTCTCTGTTTTTGTAATGTTTTTAATTTTTCTTTTTCTGTTGTTTTTGCAAAAGCTTTTTTTTCAATTTCATTAATTTTCTCATATATTATTCTGCTGTAAACACGACTATCCAGAGTGTTTTCAATAATAATATATAAATCACGTAAAATATCTTGATTTAAGTAATAATATTTACCCTCATATAGTAGAGTGAATTTATCGGCATCAACATTTCTATAAATTCCTTTTAAACTATGTATTTCAAAAAGGACTTCTTTTTCTAGCATTAAATAGAAAAGTTCACGATTTACCGTATCAAAGCCATCCTCTTTTAAAAAACCTCTATATCTATTTATAAACCTCATTATTTATTTGTTTTTTGTCTGTTCCAGTACGCTTTTAGCATATCAGCATTTTGTCTAGGAGTTATTTTAATATATTTTAAAAACTCGGCTTCTGTTTTATGTCCTGTAATACCCATAATGGTTAGGTTGTCAAGTTTTCCGTATAGGTTGGTTGCAAATGAACGCCTACACGTGTGAGAGGATATTAATTCGTGTTTTTCAAAAACCTTATACTCTTTTCGTTTGGTTTCAGAGTTCATTTTTCCGCCCTCTACTTTTTCGTTTATGCCTACTTCCTTACAAACTTCTTTTACATATTCGTTGAATTTTTGGTCTGAAATAGTTCTCGGAAACTCTCCTTTATTACGTTTTAAAATTTCTTCTACTCTAGGATGTAAAGGAATAATTACTGTTGTTTTGGTTTTTTGTGTTAGAATTTCAATATTATTATCAATAATATTTTTAGGGTTTAAACTCATAAAATCTGAAACTCTTAAACCAGTATAAACACCAATAATTAATAAGTCCCTGGTATTTGCTAATCTCTCATTTTCTTTAAAATTATGGTTGTAGATTATGTCTATTTCTTTTTCGTTGAGATAAACATCGTTTGTAAGGTTTGTAATTACTTTAAACTCTGTAAAATCAACATTGCAAAAACCTTTTTTATTAGCTTCTTTAAGCCACGATTTTAAAGTTTTGACATACCCTCCAGTAGTATTTCTAGTATAGCCTTGCACGTTAGAGCAGTAATCAACAAAGGTTTTATAAAACTCTTGATTGATATTTTTTAAAAGAAATTTTTTATTGATATGCTCCTCAAAAGAAATAAAACAATTAAGAGCACTTTTATACTTTTTAATTGTGCCGGTAGATAAAGGTAAACCAGTTTCTTTATTAAAGGTTTCTGTCTCATTAAAAACCTCTGCCCAAGACGTTAAGTATTTTTTATAGTTATCGTCTGTTTTTACTCGATTGAAAAAAGTGTTTATTCTATCTTTAAGCCAATCTTTATGGAAATCGTTATCGAACATCATCGTTTCGTTATAACACTCGCATAAGTATTCGTTTAGCTTTAAAAGTCTGTTGTTGATTAAGTCTTTGTTTTTAAGTAAAGATGTAGCTTTAATTTTTTGGTATGGGTTGCTAAATTCGTTTTTAGGTAAAACGATTCCAGTACTTGCACTAGAGTCAAAATCTTTACCATGGTAAACACGAACGTAGACGCTTTGAGTGCCTTTAGAATTTTTAGTAAAAAAACGTGCTTTCATAATCTACATTGAACTTTCAAAAATAGTTATTTTCCCGACATTTTCCCGATTTTGACTTAATTTATATTAATTTATCTTACTTTAGCCTAATATAAAAAACTATTAGAACCTTTTGAAAGCATTAATAATAAAGGGTTTTTTCAATGTTTTGGGGTTGTATTGACATCTTGAAAATTAAAGAGTTCGGAAACAAGTGGGACCACTTTCTAGAATAAAAAAGACTTTAGTATTGTACTAAGGTCTTTTTTTATACCTTAATTTTAAAGGGCGAGAAGTCCATATAGAGTGCAGTCAAGAGGTTCTGAAGTAGTGTCACAGTAGCTGCAAATCTTATAGAGAAATCTGTTTTTGTTGCTTTTTTTCCGACGGTTTTCCGATTATTATGTTTGGCTCGAGGTTAATAATTTTTAAACAGAGTTTTAGAACAGCTCTTCACTCTCGTTCTAATCCTCTTTCCATTCAAATATAATAGCCGTACTCCATTGGGTATAAAAAACAATTTTATCAGCTTTAAATTTATCTGCAGTAATACAAAGAACTAAATCGGCATCATTTTGCCAATCCGTAAAAAACCATTTCCCTTCCATTGCTTGATGTCTCCAATCTGTTTTTAGTATTACCCAATCGGCATCAGAAGTATCTTCAGTAATGTAAATTACGAAATCCGCTTGCGATGCTTCATCTGTAATAAATACCTCCTGACTGTATACGGTTGGAACTAGAATCAACAAAAGAATCAAAAACAAATAATGACGCATAAGTTTAGTTTTTATTAAATGTAGTAAAAACCCCAATCTTTATTCACCATCCCCAAACACTTTATAAACAATGAACGATAATTGATAACTTACGAATACTAAAACCACAACGATTACACTGTAGTGTCCTGTTACATCTGGCGTATAAAATAATAATAACATTCAAATAATTGAACGGTATGAGTAGTCTAGCCGTACTTATTTTAATGGCTACAAACGAATTTTCTTAAATAAGTTAAATATATTTCGGCATCTAAAGCTATGAGATATGCATTAGCTGGTACTGTAACATTCCGCGATTTTACAGCAACGCAATGCCACAAGCGGTGTGTCACGGTAATTTAAAAGAACACACTAAAGGACAACTGAGTATTTCATTAGATACTAAAAGGGGGTTTTTATACGGTCAAATTAAAGGCAATGGTTTTGGAGGTTTTCGTTGCAACAGCAAAAAACAAAAACGGGTTATGTATTGAGTGCTATAGCGGTAATTAATGAACATATTGCACCTCTATCTAAAACGGGAGTAATTACTATTGAAGAATTAAGATACTTCGCTACTTTACTAAAACGGTACGCTGTCTTAAGCATTTATAATAGTCTTTTCATCCACTTACGATATATTGAAGCGTTTATAAAAATAGACGGCGGGTACGTAATGCTAAAAAATTAAGAGAAGATACTTGTGTGGGTTATAAAGCGTCTGGAAGTCTTAGATGTTTTAGACCATCTGTATCGTTAATGCTACAACTATTATTAATGACGTCTTAAATTCTTACGGAATTTCGAAAAAGTAATTAAAAATTAGTTAAGTTTGGGTTTCCTTGAGGGTGTATAAAATCTCATAGATTTATATAAACAACCTTATTTACTAATTAAATAAACGAATTGTATCGGTAAATTGTTAAATAAAAACGAAATATTTATTTAATAGGTAGTTTTTTGTACATTTACAAACTAAATATGATACACATAAAAACATCAATAGCCCTAGTGTTCTTTGTGTTTATAACTTTTACAAGTTTCGCGCAAAATCCACCACCACCTCCTCCTCCCGGTCCGCCACCGCCACCAGGTTTGCCTATAGATACCGGTTTGGTTATACTATTGGTCGTTGCTATTGTATATGGTGTTTATAAGGTTATACTGTTTAAAAAGATTAGAAATGCTAAAACTTAATGGTTTAAGCTATTTAAACGGGAAACATATTTGCCAATCACATCAAATTCTAAGTTTACCACAGAGCCTTCTTTAAAGGTGTTAAAATTAGTATGCTCGAAAGTATAAGGAATTATGGCGACGCTAAATTCATCTTTTTTAGAATTGACCACGGTTAAGCTCACACCATTAACAGTGATCGATCCTTTTTCTATAGTTATATTGTTTAGAGTGCTGTCGTACTTAAAAGTAAACAACCAACTTCCAGAAGTTTCTATCACGCCAATACAAGTGGCAATTTGGTCTACATGTCCTTGAACAAGATGTCCATCTAGACGATCTCCCAATTTCATAGCGCGTTCTAAATTAACAGCATCGGTTAACTTTAAAGTACCAAGCGTTGTTTTTTCTAATGTTTCTTTAATTGCTGTAACCGTATAATTAGTATCAGAAATACTTACTACGGTTAAGCAAACACCGTTATGTGCTACACTCTGGTCTATTTTTAATTCGGAAGCAATACTGCTGTCAACAGTAATATGTAAATTCTGTAATTCGGTTTTTAGATCTGTAATCGTACCGATGGTCTCAATAATTCCGGTGAACATAGTTTTGAAAGTATTATTTAGTTAAATTTGCGAGTGTAAAATTACAAACAAAACTTATCAAATCTAATGAGGGAAGAAGAAAATATTATAGTGGGTATATCTATAGGTGACCTAAATGGTATAGGTTCTGAGGTTGTTTTAAAGATGTTCGAAGATCCTAGAATGTTAGAATTTTGTACACCAGTAATTTTTGCATCCATTAAAACAATGAGTTTTGTAAAAAACCATTTTAAATTAGAAACGCAGCTTCATAGCATAAATGCACTCGATCAAATAGCTCCAAATAAGTTAAATGTCTTAAACTGTTGGAAGGAAAATGTCTCTATACAATTTGGTAAAGAGGATTTAAAAATAGGAGAATATGCTATTAAATCACTGTCTGAAGCGACAGCAGCATTAAAAGATAAAACTATCGATGTGTTAGTAACAGCACCCATAAATAAACATAATATACAGTCTGATACCTTTAAATTTCCTGGCCATACCGATTATTTAAACCAAGAATTAGAAGGTAATAGCTTAATGTTTATGGTGACCGATACTTTAAGAGTGGGTTTATTAACCGACCACGTGCCGGTTAAAGATGTGGCCTCTCATATTACTGAAGAATTAATCACTAGTAAAATAGAAACCGTTTACCAATCGTTAATACAAGATTTTAAAATCAGTAAGCCAAAAATAGCCGTATTAGGTATTAATCCGCATACAGGAGACAATGGTGTTATTGGTAGTGAAGACGACACGGTAATGAGGCCAGCACTTCAAAAAATTAAAGAAAGCGGCAAGTTGGTGTTTGGCCCGTATGCTGCCGATAGCTTTTTTGGATCAAATAATTATAAAAGTTTCGATGCGGTAATAGCATCTTATCACGACCAAGGGTTAATTCCCTTTAAAACATTATCTTTTGGACAAGGTGTAAACTATACAGCGGGATTAAATAGAGTGCGTACATCGCCAGATCACGGCACGGCTTATGAGATTGCTGGAAAAGGTGTCGCCGATTTAGGATCGTTTGAAGAGGCTGTTTTTACCGCGATTACTATCTTTAAAAACAGAACCGAATACAATACATTAACCAAAAACCCGTTAGCTGTTTCTAAACGTAAGCGATTTAACCCAAAAAACTAGTTTAGGGATTAGTTTTAAATTTGTTAACGAAATAAAAAATGAAAGATATAAACAAAAAAATGTTTATAAGTCTGCTAGATTAATAAATAATTGTATATTTGCAGGCTCAAAATAGATGTGAAAATGAAGACATTGAAAGAGTTTACAATTCCATTTGTAGGTTTAAAAGAAGGAAGACATCATTTTGATTATGAAATTAAAAAAGAGTTCTTTGATAATTTTGAGTATGAAGACTTTAATAGTAGTGATTTAAAGATAGATGTTGGTTTTCAAAAGAAATCGACACTTTTAGAATTGCACTTTGAAGTAGCAGGAACAGTAAATATTAATTGTGACGTTACCAACGAGCCTTACGACCAAGAAATAGAGAACAGTTTAGATTTGGTAGTTAATTTTGGTGAAGAGTTTAACGACGAGAATATAGATATACTTATTCTACCTCACGGAGAATATGAAATTAATATTCAGCAATATATTTATGAATTAATTGTTTTGTCTCTGCCTTTAAAACGAATTCACCCAGGGGTTGAAGACGGAACGCTAGACTCAGACATACTTAATAAATTAGAAGAATTAAGTCCTAAAATAAAGGACATAAAGAAAGACCAAGAGGAGTCAGACCCTCGCTGGAATACATTAAAGCAACTATTAACGGATAAATAAAATAGAAAATGGCACATCCTAAGAGAAAAATCTCGAAAACAAGAAGAGATAAAAGAAGAACACATTACAAAGCAACTGCGCCACAAGTTGCGACTTGCCCAACTACAGGAGAGGCTCACTTATATCATAGAGCACACTGGTTTGAAGGTAAATTATACCACAGAGGTCAAGTTTTAATTGATAACTCAGTTTCTGAAGAAAATATGGCATAATTTACTATGCATGCATATAGAAAAACGCTCACTTGTGAGCGTTTTTTTTGTTATTAGCTTTCTTTTGGCGTTAAAAACAACTTTATTTGTGTAACATTGGCCTGAATTGATTAATTTTATTAAGATAGCGCCACTTTTAGACGATCTTGAACGCATTTGGTCAAATTAACTTAAAAAAGTATGAGTAAAATATCAGCAGCAATTACAGCTGTAGGCGCTTATGTGCCAGACTATGTGTTAACCAATAAAATTCTTGAAACATTGGTGGATACAAACGATGAATGGATTACTACGAGAACTGGAATTAAAGAGCGTAGAATTCTAAAAGGCGAAGGATTAGGTACGTCCTATCTTGCTATTAAAGCCGCTCAAAACCTAATAGATAAAAAAGGAATAAACCCGGAAGATATCGACTTAGTAATAGTAGCAACAGCCACTCCAGATATGAAAGCCGCTTCTACAGCCGCTTATACGGCCTCCGAAATTGGAGCAGTTAATGCCTTTTCATACGATTTAGAAGCCGCATGTTCAAGCTTCCTTTTTGGGATGTCTACAGCATCAGCCTACATAGAATCTGGAAAATACAAAAGCGTTTTATTAATAGGAGCAGATAAAATGTCTTCTATGATTAATTACGAAGACAGAGCGACTTGTATTATTTTTGGTGATGGCGCAGGAGCCGTTTTATTCGAACCTAATCAAGAAGGTTTAGGTCTTCAAGACGAGTACTTAAGAAGCGACGGCGCTGGTAGAGATTTCTTACAAGCTACTTACGGAGGATCGTCTTACCCGACAACGCCCGAAGCGTTAGAAAAAGGGCAACAATTTGTATTTCAAGAAGGAAAAACAGTCTTTAGAAATGCCGTATTTAATATGGCAGACGCAGCAGAAAAAATTCTAGCTAAAACAAAGTTAGCCAAGGAAGATATAGACTGGTTAGTGGTACATCAAGCTAATAAGCGTATTATTGATGCTACTGCAAATAGAATTGAAATAAGTCCTGAAAAGGTTATGACCAACATACAAAAGTATGGTAACACCACATCTGCAACATTACCATTACTTCTAAACGATTACGAATTACAACTTAAAAAAGGCGATAATTTAGTTTTTGCTGCCTTTGGAGGAGGATTTACTTGGGGTTCTATTTACTTAAAATGGGCTTACAATTCTTAACATAAACAAACTCAAGAAATTTAATAGCTAAATATTATGGATTTAAAAGATATTCAAAACTTAATCAAATTTGTTGCTAAATCTGGTGCAAGTGAAGTTAAATTAGAATTAGACGATGTTAAAATCACTATAAAAACAGGGTCTGATTCAGAAACAACAATAGTACAACAAGTTCCTATGTCTGCGCAAATGCCTCATATGCAAATGCCAAATGCACCACAACAGCAAGCAGCTCCAGCAGAAGCAGCTCCTGTAACACCATCGGAAGATTCTAAATATATTACTATAAAATCTCCAATTATTGGGACATTTTATAGAAAACCGTCGCCAGACAAACCTTTATTTGTTGAGGTAGGTCAAAATATTGCAGAGGGCGATGTGCTTTGTATTATTGAAGCGATGAAATTATTTAACGAAATCGAATCTGAAGTATCAGGTAAAGTTGTTAAGATATTAGTAGACGATTCTTCTCCAGTAGAATTTGATCAACCGTTATTTTTAGTAGATCCGTCATAACCATTTAAAAATTCCAATACAATATCCATAAATCCAAATCATTTTTTGGTATGAGATCTTGTCGTTAAAAACGATTGGAATTTGAAATTTTTAATATAAAACGTTATGTTTAAAAAAATACTAATTGCAAATAGAGGGGAAATAGCACTTCGTGTTATTAGAACTTGTAAAGAAATGGGGATTAAAACTGTAGCTGTTTATTCTACTGCAGATGCCGAAAGTTTACACGTTAAATTTGCAGATGAAGCTGTATGTATTGGGCCACCACCAAGTGCAGACTCTTATTTAAAAATGTCTAACATTATAGCCGCTGCCGAAATAACTAATGCAGATGCTATTCATCCAGGGTACGGATTTTTATCTGAAAACGCTAAGTTTTCGAAAATCTGTGAAGAGAACAATATTAAATTTATTGGTGCTTCATCTGAAATGATCGAGCGAATGGGAGACAAAGCCTCGGCCAAAACAACAATGTTAGAGGCTGGAGTACCTTGTGTGCCAGGAAGTGAAGGCATTATTAAAGATTTTAAAGAGTGTATTAAAATTGCCAAACAAACAGGCTACCCAATAATGCTTAAAGCTACTGCCGGTGGTGGTGGTAAAGGTATGCGTGCCGTTTGGAAAGAAGAAGAATTAAAAAATGCTTGGGATTCTGCGCGATACGAATCTAAAGCGGCCTTCGGAAACGACGATATGTATATCGAGAAACTGATTGAAGAGCCAAGACATATTGAAATACAGATTGTAGGCGATTCTACTGGAACAGCCTGCCATTTATCAGAACGTGATTGTTCTATTCAACGTCGTCATCAAAAGTTAACAGAAGAAGTGCCTTCTCCTTTTATGACCGATAAGCTTAGAAAAAAAATGGGTGATGCTGCGGTTAAGGCAGCAGAATACATTAAGTATGAAGGTGCTGGTACTGTAGAGTTTCTTGTAGATAAACACAGAAACTTCTACTTTATGGAAATGAATACCCGTATTCAAGTAGAACACCCCATTACAGAACAAGTTATTGACTTCGATTTAATTAGAGAGCAAATACTTGTAGCGGCAGGAGTGCCAATTTCTGGTAAAAACTATTTACCGCAATTACACTCTATAGAATGTCGTATTAATGCTGAAGATCCTTTTAACGATTTTAGACCTTCGCCAGGAAGAATTACAACATTACACGCTCCAGGAGGACACGGCGTTCGTTTAGACACACACGTTTACGCTGGATATTCTATTCCGCCAAACTACGACTCTATGATAGCGAAGTTAATTACAACAGCGCAAACTCGTGAAGAGGCTATCAATAAAATGAAACGCGCTTTAGACGAGTTCGTTATCGAAGGTATAAAAACAACCATTCCGTTCCATAGACAATTAATGGATCATCCTGATTATTTAGCTGGAAATTATACCACTAAATTTATGGAAGATTTTGTAATGGAAAAACCTAAAGAAGAAGAAGAGTAAAAACTAAAAAGCGACTTAATTTTAAGTCGCTTTTTTTTTTGCTTTAAACGCAACGAATATTAATTGGCGATTGAAAATTTTCTAGTAATACTATTTATTATTTGAGACACTTCAGTTACCTTAAAGGAAAGTTCTAAGTGATAGGTTGACGCTTCAAGTTTACTAATCTGAAGTTTTCCGTTCTTCACTTTATAGGCGCCCATTTGCCCTTTACAATAACACAATTTCACAAAAGTGACTTTAACATCTTGTAAGTTACTGTTTTCAAGGGTAACGTTTTCTAAGGTATTCTGTAATTCTATATAGACAAACTCTTGGTAGTTATCGTCTTCAGTATTTTCTATGTGGTTGCGCTTGTACTCAAAAGCCAAGAGCCTGTTTTTACCATCCACTATTTCTATATAGGAGTTGCCAAATTCATCGGTTTTAACGTTTAATGTTTTTAGTTTTAAAACGTTTAAAGTACACACACCATCTTCAGGGCATTGCTCGTTGCTAATAATTGGTCTGTTGTTTTCATTGTTGTTTGTTTTCTTCATAGAATGACACGAAAAAAAGAGTAAGATGAGTAATAAGGAGAGTAGTTTCATAATTTAACTTTTTTCACTTTGTATTCTTGGAATTACAAAGTATATTTAAGACTTATTAATATAATTAAAAAAAACATGAAACACAATTACTTACGTAATAGTTTAATTTTGGTAGCGATTGTTTTGTTTTCATTGTCTAGTTTTGCTCAGCAAGATAAAGGATTTTGGAATGAAACATCACAGTCAAAGACTAAAATGAAAGAACAGGTATTGAGAAAAACAATGCCCAATAAAGCTCAATTCTACACACTAAACATTGAGGCTTTAAAAAACGAACTTCAGAATGCGCCAAGCAGAAAAAGTACGTTTGCGCCTTCAAGTGTAATTATCGATTTCCCTACAGCGAATAATACTTTCGAATCTTTTAGAGTAAAGGAAGCGTCTGTTATGGAAAAAAGTTTACAAAATAAGTACCCAGAAATTCGTACTTATATAGGAGAGAGTGTAAATTACCCTGGGACCACTATGCGTTTTAGTATCACTAACCAAGGGTTGCACACCATGTCTATGTCTATTAATAATGGTGTAGAGTTTATCGATCCTTTTACTAAAGATGGAGATAATTACATTGTATATGCTAAACGCGATTTACCAGCATTAGATAGCACATGGATCTGTGGTTTTGAAAATGATTCCGAAGAAGTGGAAATGGATTCAAATTTCGACCACCAATCAGAAAAAAATGCTAACGATGGAATGATGAGAGAATATAGATTGGCAGTTGCAACTACTATCGAATACTCTGCTTTTCATTGGCAAGCAGCTGGTTTAACAGCAGGAGATTCAGAAGCTTCTAAAAAAGCAGCAGTTCTTGCAGCAGTTGTTGTTACAATTAACAGAAACAACCAAATTTACGAAAGAGATTTATCGTTAACAATGACGCTTGTTGCTAATAATGACGACATTATTTTTATCGGAAATGATAACTTCAGTAATGATAATGCTTCATTATTAATTGCAGAAAGCCAAACAGTTATAGATAACATCATACAATCTGCTAACTATGATATTGGCCACACCTTTAGTACAGGTGGTGGCGGTTTAGCTTCACTGAATTCTCCATGTACAACAGGTAAAGCAAGAGGTATTACCGGATCGCCTCAACCAGTTGGAGATGCTTACGACATAGATTATGTAGCGCACGAAATGGGTCACCAATTTGGTGCACCACATACATTTAATGGTAATGGTGGTAACTGTGCAGGTAATAACAGATCGGCATCTAACGCTTACGAGCCAGGAAGTGGATCTACAATAATGGCCTATGCTGGAATTTGTGCGCCTCAAAACGTGCAAGGGAATAGTGATACTTATTTTCACCAGAAAAGTTTACAAATGATTTTTGATAATATTAGTGGAGGTGCGAGTAGTACGTGTCCTAATGAAACAACTACAGGAAACAGTGCGCCTACGTCTAGTGCAGGATCAGATTACATTATTCCAATGTCTACTCCTTATCAATTAGTAGGGGCGTCTACAGATACAGATGGTACAAGTACGCATACTTATACTTGGGAACAGTACGATTTAGGACCTGCAGGAGTACCTACAGAGACAACGGCAACGGGACCTTTAGTAAGATCTTACGAAGGAACTTCAAACGTTACTCGATACATCCCTAGATTACAAGATATTGTAGCTAGTGGAGGTGTGTCTACTACTTGGGAGAAATTATCTTCTGTTCAAAGAGCTATGAATTTCAGATTAACAGTTAGAGATAACGATGCTAATGGAGGACAAACAGCTGTCGATGCAATGATGGCTACTGTTACTACAACAGCAGGTCCGTTTTTAGTTACATCTCAAAATACATCAACAACATGGTCACCTGGAAATACAGAAACGATAACTTGGGATGTAGCAGGTACAAATACAGGTATAATTAATGAGCAAAATGTAGATATTTTGTTATCTACAGATGGAGGATTAACATTTACAACACCATTAGCAACTGGAGTCCCTAATTCAGGAAGTTATGATGTTTTGGTTCCAGATGTCCTAGCTGAATCATGTAGAATAATGATTAAAGGATCTACTAATATTTTCTTTAATATTAATGACGTTACTTTTGGTATCGGTTATAACACGACTCAAGGCAATGAATGTAATACTTATACGTTTACACTAAACCAGACAATAACGCCAAACGCTACGGAATTTGAATTTTTGGATAATAGTGTATCAGCTTCCGGTACGATTACAGATGTTAACGTAAAATACGATATTTCAACCACTGCTTTAGACGATTTACATATGGCTATTATTAGTCCATCAGGTACCCGATCATATTTATATGCAGCAGGACCTTGTGGGGGTGATGGTAGTGCTAATATACAAGTGACATATGATGATGAGGCTGCTGGGCCAATAGTATGTGGAACAGACCCTTTAACAGGGACTGCAACTCCAGCTAACATTGCTACACCAGAGCCTTTGAGCTTAATAGATGGAGAAGAAATGAATGGTGTTTGGAGATTTATGGTCGCTAATCTAGGATCAACGACAATGACTTTTAATACTGTTGAATTAGAAATTTGTAAAGATGGAATGGCAGCTACGCTGTCGCCAGAGAGAATAAATCAAGAGGTTGTTAGTGTAGATCTTTTATCTTCTGCAACAATTACTACTGCGGATTTAAAAGTAACAAGTCCTAATACTACAAATGTAGGAGATATTATGTATACTGTTTCTGAGTTACCAACGAAAGGTTCTGTGTATTTAAATAGTACTGTTTTAGCTGTAAATGGAACATTCACTCAAGCAAATGTAGATGCTGGAGACGTAACTTATACAACAACATCAGGAGTTGCGGATACAGATGGTTTTAGAGTAAATATGAACGATGGTAATGGAGGTGATTTACCTAATTTATTAGTTCAAATTGAAATTGTAGACGGATTAAGTACAGACGACTACACATTAGAAAATAATTTTGCAATCTATCCAAACCCTAATAACGGTGAGTTTAATGTGAAGTTTAACGCAACGTCTAGTAACGTATCTTTAGAGTTATTCGATATTAGAGGGCGTTCAGTTTATACTCAAGGATTTAACAATTCTGGAGCATTCAACGAAACTATTAACGTAGGGAATGTACAGTCTGGAATGTATTTATTAAATGTAAATGACGGTTCTAGAACCTTTACTAAAAAGATTATTGTAGAGTAATTTCTATTTCTTTGTAATACAGTAAAACTCCGAAAGCAATTTCGGAGTTTTTTTATGCCCTAATTTTAAAAAATAATACCTTAAATTAGTGCTATGAATCTATCCTATTGGGAACGACAAAGCTGGCTATCCAACATCGATTTTACAATTATTGGAAGCGGTATCGTGGGGTTAACCTGCGCGTTACATTTAAAAAGTAAGTATCCAAAAGCGACTATTTTAATTGTAGAGCAAGGTGTAATGCCGCAAGGCGCTAGTACCAAAAATGCAGGCTTTGCTTGTTTTGGTAGTTTAAGCGAAATATTAGACGATTTAAAGCACCATAGTGAAGAGGAAGTTGTAGCACTCATTACACAGCGTGTTGAAGGTTTAAAACTATTAAAACACACGTTAGGAGAGCAAGCCATTGGGTACAAACATTACGGTGGCTACGAGCTGTTTACGCACAATGAAACTAATACTTACGAAACGTGTTTACAGAAAAAAGAAAGCATTAATTCTTTATTAAAACCCCTCTTTAATGCCCCCGTGTTTTCTGTAAAGAACAATAGCTTCGGATTTGAAAATATTAAAAATCACTATGTATTTAATGCTTTTGAAGGTCAGTTGAATACCGGGAAATTAATGACAACATTACTACATAAAGTACAGGCTTCTGGCATAAAAATTTTAAATAGTGTTACGGTTGAAGTAATAAGCGATTGCGGAAATAAGGTAAACCTAAAAACAAATAGTTTCGAGTTTTCATCGCAAAAAGTATGTATTGCCACAAACGGATTTGCGTCAAAAATTCTTCAAACCGATGTCGTAAAACCAGCGCGAGCACAAGTGTTAATTACTAAACCCATAGCAAATTTGCCTTTTAAGGGCACGTTTCATATAGATAAAGGCTATTACTATTTTAGAACCATAAACGATCGCGTGTTGTTTGGCGGCGGCAGACATTTAGATTTTAAAACAGAAGAAACGACCCGATTCGGACAAACACCTTTAATCCAAAACACCTTAGATAGCCTATTAAAAAGAGTTATTTTACCCACAACAGCTTTTGAAATTGATATGCGTTGGAGTGGAATAATGGGCGTGGGAAATAAGAAAAAACCACTATTAAAACAAGTGAGTAATAACGTATATTGCGGCGTAAGATTAGGCGGAATGGGAATAGCTATTGGTAGTTTAATTGGTAAACAGTTAGCAGAATTAACAACATAATGAAACGCATATTTCGATTTTTTCTTGAGCTTATTTTTTGGTGTTTTGTAGTGTCCATCGCCAGTGTTGTTTTGTACAAATTTGTGCCTGTGCCCGCAACGCCTTTAATGGTTATTCGATATTTCGAAAACGAGGAGACTAACAGAACGTTGTGGAAACACGACTGGGTGCCTATGGAAGCCATATCCAAAAAGTTACAATTAGCGGTAATTTGTAGTGAAGACCAAAATTTTTTAAACCATAATGGTTTCGATATCAAAGCGATTGGAAAAGCCTTCGAGCGCAATCAAAAAGGAAAACAGAGTAGAGGCGCTAGTTCTATAAGTCAGCAAACGGCAAAAAACGTTTTTCTTTGGCCACAACGAACTTGGGTGCGTAAAGGTTTCGAAGTCTATTTCACCTTTTTAATAGAGATTATTTGGAGTAAAGAACGCATTCTAGAAGTGTATTTAAACAGTATAGAAATGGGGGATGGCATTTATGGTGCAGAAGCCGCCGCCAACTATTGGTTTAAAAAATCGGCTGCTAAATTAACGACGTATGAAGCTGCTGCTATAGCTTCCATTTTACCAAGTCCGTTACGCTATCGTGCACATCCGGCATCGACTTACATTCAAGGACGAAAAAATTGGATTGTTAAACAAATGGGCTATTTTGGACGGCTTGAATTTAAAACTGACAATGAATCAAAATAAAGAGTCTAAACAAGCGCTTTATAACTTATGTGCCGCGTTTATTGAAGCAAAACGACAAACCATTCAACATACCATCTTCGAAATTCAGCAGTCATTAACCTCGGAAACTAAAAGTAGTGCTGGCGATAAACACGAAACGGGCAGAGCGATGCTTCAAATAGAACGTGAAAAAGCAGGGCAGCAGTTGGCTGAAATTCAAAAACTACAAGAGCACCTTTCAAAAATGGATTCAAAAATCATAGGTGCTACGATTCGGTTAGGAAGTATGGTTATTACAACGAATGTTAATTACTACATCGCCATTAGTGCGGGACGTTTAGAATGGAATAACACGGTGTTTTACGCTATTTCTCCAAGTACGCCTATGGGACAATTATTAATGGGTAAAACAGTGGGAGATAGTATTGTGTTTAGGGATATAAAAAGTACTATTATTCAGGTTTTGTAATCTGTAAACACACAGACTCGCCAATGGTTATGGATGAAGGATGCTCGAAAAGCACACTGTTTCCGTTTATATCGGCGCGGTGTAAATAATAAGCACCTTTAAAATAGCTGTTAGTAATTATAGCTTTGAGAGGAGAATGGGCAACAACGTGCAATTGATGCGCGTAAATAAAGTTTTCGTTTATAACACTAAACTCACTAAAAAAGGAAGCTATTAAAGCGGTTTCTGGTGCTTTGTAAAGGTTTTCAGGGGTGTTATCGGCAATAATTTTAGCGTGGTCTAAAACCAAAATTCTATCGGCAAAACCTAAAACATCTTCTTTGTCGTGCGTCGCCACAATACAGGTGATATTTTGCTTCTTTAAGTATTCAAAAACATTGCGTCTTAGCGATTGTTTCTTAAAATTATCGATATGACTAAATGGCTCGTCTAATAGTATAATTTCGGGTGCTTTGGCTAACGCTCGCGCTAAAGCCACTCGCTGTTTTTGTCCGCCACTTAATAATTTTACTTTTGTTTTGGCAAACGCAGTTAATTCTACAACTTCTAAAAGCGCTGCGGTACGTCTTTTTTTTTCATCGGGAAAAAAATTAGACAAGAATTTCCCTATATTTTCTTCAACCGAAATAAAGGGCATTAGTTCGAATTCTTGAGCGACATATTTCATAAAATCAGTACCAACTACTAAATTGTATTTTGGTCCGAGGATCGCTTCATTGTTCCAAGATAAATTCCCACTATCTAAATCGTACTCTCCGTAAATGAGCTTTAAAAGGGTGCTTTTTCCAGAGCCACTTTCTCCAATAACAGCAATATAATCGCCTGCCTGCGCCGAAAAAGATATGTCTTTTAAGATGGGGTTTGTGGTATAGCCAAATGAAAGATGTTGTACTTGAAGCATTGTCTCAATTTAAGTGTAAAAATAAGAATAAAAAAACCGCTTGAAAACAAGCGGTTTGGTAATTTATAAAAAAGAAAACTTAACTTTTTGTATTTTCTTGATGTGTACTCGGTAACGTTTCGTAACCCATATTAAAAAGGGTAAAGCCGTAAATATCTGCCCATTCTTCGATTTGCATATCTACTGGTTTTCCTGCCCCATGACCTGCGTTAACATCAATTCTAATTAATCTCGGATTGCTTCCAAATTGTTTCGCTTGTAATTCGGCAGCGAATTTAAAACTATGTGCAGGTACCACACGATCATCGTGATCGCCTGTTAACACCATAGTGGCTGGGTATTCTACGTTTTCTTTAACGTTATGTACTGGAGAGTATGCCAATAAATATGCGAACATTTCTTTACTATCTTCAGCTGTTCCATAATCGTAAGCCCAACCGGCCCCTGAAGTAAACGTATGGTAGCGTAACATATCCAACACGCCAACACCTGGTAGCGCTACGGCCATTAAGTCTGGTCGTTGCGTCATTGTAGCGCCAACCAATAAACCACCATTAGAGCGGCCTGAGATCGCTAAGCGTTTAGAGGTTGTGTATTTTTTATCGATTAGGTATTCCGCGGCAGCGATAAAATCGTCAAATACATTTTGCTTTTGCATTTTCGTTCCCGCTTTGTGCCATTCTTTACCATATTCACCACCACCACGTAAATTAGCAACGGCATACACGCCACCTTGCTCTAACCAAACGGCATTTGTAATGCTAAAACTAGGTTGTACGCTTATGTTGAAACCGCCATAGCCGTATAGCATTGTTGGGTTGGTTCCATCCAATTTAAGACCTTTTTTGTAGGTAATAATCATTGGAATTTTCGTGCCATCTTTAGAGGTGTAAAACACTTGTTTAGACTCGAAGTCTTCACTTTTAAAATCTATGGATGGTTTCCAGTAGTTTACAGATTCTCCAGTCTCCACGTTATATTTATAAATACTTCCTGGCGTATTGTAATTTGTAAAGGAATAGTACAATTCTGTCTCTTCTTTGTCTCCTCCAATAGATCCCACAGTACCAATGCCTGGTAAATCTACCTCACGAATTAACTTACCATCGTAATCGTATTGCGTTACTTTTGATACGGCATCTACCATATATTCGGCAAAGAAATTATGGCCTCCTTTAGAGATGGATAGTACGTTTTTAGTTTCAGGAATAAAATCTTTCCAGTTTTCTGCTGAAGGATTTGAAGCGTCCACAGTCACAATTTTTCCGTTTGAAGCGTTTAAATTAGTGTATAAGTACAGTGTGCTACCCACGTTTTCAACTAAGCGCGTATCAGAATCTGTGTTATTAATAATGGGCACTAAAGGCGCATCGAGTTTACTTAAATCTTTTATAAAAAGTTTGTTTCCGGAGGTGGAAACAGCAGCCGATAACACTACGTATTTCTGATCTTTAGTCACTGAGGCCGTAATATAACGGTGTTTTTCTTCAGGTGTTGCACCGTAAACAATAACATCCTCTTTTTGGGCTGTTCCTAATTTATGGTAATACACCTTGTGCTGATCTGTTTTAGCAGTCAACTCGCTTCCTTTTGGTTTGTCGTAACTAGAATAGTAAAAGCCGTCGTTTCCTTTCCACGACACACCACTAAATTTCACGTCTTGAAGAGTGTCTTCGATAACTTCTTTAGTTTCTGTTTTAATAACGATTACTTTGCGCCAATCGCTACCGCCTTCAGAAATAGAATATGCGGCAAGGGTACCATCTTCAGTAAAACTTAATCCTGCTAAAGAGGTTGTGCCATCTTTAGAAAACGTGTTAGGGTCTAAAAACACGTCCTCTTTATCGCCGTCTTTTTTGTAGACTACATAATGGTTTTGTATACCATCATTTTTATAGAAATAAGTATTTTTGCCTTCTTTAAAAGGCGCGCCTACTTTTTCGTAATCCCAAAGTGTTTCTAAGCGGTTTTTTAAGTCTGCACGATACGGAATATTATCTAAATAGCCATAAGTTGTTTCGTTTTGTTGTGTTACCCATTCACCAGTTTCGGCACTTATGTCATCTTCCAACCAACGGTATGGATCTTTTATTTCAGTTCCAAAATAGTTAGATACCGTATCTACTTTTTTGGTTTCCGGGTAGTTAACCGTGATTTCTTTTTTTTCTTCTTGCTGTTCGTTTTTACAAGACATAAGCATTGAAAGGGTTAATAAGCAAAGCGCTAATTTTTTCATTATACGATGTGTTTATAGAGTGATCTCAAAAATAATGAAAAAAGGGCTTGTTTTAGATAAACAAACCCTTTTTTAATAGTATAGTTATATCGTTTTCACGAATTATAGTTTTAAAAGACAGCAATCTGTCCGAGATTGAAGTTACACCAGATTATTTTCAACTAAATACTCTGCGATTTGCACCGTATTGGTTGCCGCACCTTTGCGTAAATTGTCACTTACCACCCAAAGGTTTAATGTGTTAGGTTGCGAACCGTCGCGTCTTATTCTACCCACAAACACATCGTTTTTACCATTCGCGTAAATAGGCATTGGATACACATTTACATCGGGATTATCTTGTACAATAATCCCGGGAGTGGCGTGTAATAACTTTCTAACTTCAGAAATATCAAAGTCATTTTCGAACGCAACATTTACCGCTTCACTATGTCCTCCAGAAGTTGGAATGCGCACTGCTGTTGCGGTAACGGCAATTGTTTTATCGTCTAGAATTTTTTGTGTTTCACGAATCAGTTTCATTTCTTCTTTCGTGTAACCGTTATCTTCAAAATCATCGCAATGTGGAATAGCATTTTTGTGTATTGGATAAGGATACGCCATTTCTCCTTTAATACCTGCCAATTCGTTTTCTAATTGTTTAACCGCCTTAACACCTGTTCCAGAAATAGATTGGTACGTCGATACTACAATGCGTTTAATTTTATATTTTTTATGAAGCGGCGCCAATGCCATCACCATTTGAATAGTTGAGCAATTAGGATTCGCTATAATTTTATCGGTTTTCGTTAAGGTTGTGGCATTAATTTCGGGAACAATTAATTTTTTTGAAGCGTCCATTCTCCAAGCTGAAGAATTATCGATTACCGTTGTGCCGACGTCGGCAAATTTTGGAGCCCATTCTAAAGAGGTGTCTCCGCCTGCCGAAAATAAAGCAATATCTGGTTGCATAGCCACCGCATCTGCCAAACTAACAATAGTGTATGTTCTACCTTTAAAATCGACTGTTTTTCCAACGGACTTTTGTGAGGCCACAGGAATAAATTCTGTGATTTTAAATTGGCGCTCGTCTAGAACTTTACGCATAACTTCTCCAACCATTCCGGTTACTCCAACAACTGCTAATTTCATTTTTTTATAACATTTAATCTTACAAACTTATGCTATTTACAACTCTTGTTATTTATAAAAGTTCTAATTTTTTCATAAAAGGAAAGCCGCTCTAACAAATAAAGCGGCTTAGGGTAATAACTCTTTTTAAATTACTTTTTTAAAGCATCTCTAATTTCTTTCAAAATGTCTAATTCTGTAGGGCCTTTAGGCGCTGCAGGCGCTGGTGGTGTTTTTGTTTTATTGTAAGCTTTTACTATAAGGAACAATACAAAACCAACAATGATTAAATTAATAATGGTGTTAATCCATTGTCCGTACATAATAGCATTTTCTGCTTTTATAACCGTTCCATCGGCAGCAAATATGGCTTGGTCGAGAACGATTTTCATATCTGCAAAATCTAAACCACTAGCAAAGTGACCAATTATTGGCATCATAATATCAGAAACAAAACCTTTCACAACGAGCCCCATTGCGCCAGCTAATAAAACGGCAACCGCCAAATCAATGACATTTCCAGTCATTATAAATTTCTTAAATTCTTTAAACATAAGTGGTGTTTTAAGTTAGTTATTGAATAAACAACTAACAAAGTAGTTAATTTTTTGATGAAAAAACGAAAAGATTAACCTATAAACTGAATTTATCTATAAAACACGCGTTTTACACGTTGAGAGATGGCTGTTAATATTTCGTAAGAAATAGATGAGATGGTTTCCGAAAATTGTTCGGCCGTATGTTGGGCTCCAAAAACGATAACTTCGTCGCCTTCGTTACATTTAATAGTAGTAACATCTACCATTATCATATCCATACACACATTGCCTAAAATAGGTGCCTTTTGGTTATTTATAATAACGTAGCCTTTTCTATTGCCATAAGCTCTCGCAATGCCATCGGCATGACCAATAGGTAAAGTTGCCGTTCGCAACGTTTCGGTGGCTTTTAATGCCCGGTTATAACCTAAACTATCGCCACTTTTTAAGGTGTGTATTTGCGAAATGATCGTTTTTAATGTCGCAATGGGCTTTAAATAACTATTGAATTTTGGGTCGTTACCATAACCATACAAGCCTATACCACTTCTTACCATATCAAAATGGGCATTTGGGTAATTTAAGATTCCCGAAGTATTACACTGGTGCAACAACGGTGTATAGCCTAAGCCGTTAACCATTGTAGATGCGATGCTTATAAACTGCTCAATTTGTTGTAATGTGAATGCGCTTTCCTTTAAGTCTTCACTGGCTGCCAAATGAGAAAATAAGGAAGTGACGTTAATGGCTCTTTTGTCTTGTATTATTGAAAGTACATTGGGTATATCAGCTTCAGCAAAACCCAGCCTATTTAATCCCGTATTAAACTTTAAATGTATGGGATAATTAGATTGTTTTTTGTCTTCAGCAACAGCTATAAACGCTTGTAAAACACGCGTGGAATACAGGCTCGGTTCTAGGCAATGTTCTATAATCGTTTCGAAAGATTCTGGCAATGGGTGCAACACCAAAATAGGGGTAGTTATACCCGCTTCACGCAATACAACACCTTCGCTAACATAAGCAACAGCAAAGTAGTCAACGTGTAATTCTTCAAGATACTTAGCTATTTCAACACTATCGCTTCCATAAGCAAATGCTTTTACTACCGCAAGAAATTTAGTATTGGGTTGTAAGCGCGATTTCAAAAACGCAACATTATGTTTTAAAGCTTTTAAATCTATTTCTAAAACGGTTCCTTGTGCTTTAGACATCAAGTTTGTTTTGTTTTATTTCTTCGACAGCAGTTACTTTTAAGGCCTTTAATTTCTCACGTTCCATAGCTTTATAGTAAGCGGCACGACTTAAAGGCTCATACTCTTCGGTTTCTCCTATTAAAACTAAGGCTTCACTGCTTGCTTTACGATGGCTAAATTGTGCTAAATTCCCTGTTTTTGTACAAACAGCATGCACTTTAGTAACGTATTCGGCAGTCGCCATTAAGTTAGGCATTGGCCCAAAGGGGTTGCCTTTAAAATCCATATCTAAACCAGCCACAATAACACGAATGCCTTTATTGGCTAGATCGTTACAGACACGTACAATTTCGTCATCAAAAAACTGAGCCTCGTCAATACCAACCACATCACAGCCATCGGCTAGAATAGGAATGTTTGCGGCCGCAGGAACAGGTGTAGACCGTATTTGGTTAGCGTCGTGCGATACGACCAGATCTTCATCGTAGCGAACATCGACGGTAGGTTTAAAAATTTCCACACGTTGTTTTGCAAATTGGGCGCGTTTTAGTCTGCGGATAAGTTCTTCGGTTTTACCAGAAAACATAGATCCACAAATAACTTCTATCCAACCAAATTGTTCTTTTTGATTTACTGTATTTTCGAGAAACATTTTGTAATTTTAACTCAAGAACGAAATGAATTTTCGTTCTCTATAAAGGTGGCTCAAATTTATTAAAAATCAAAAGCCTAAATTGTATTAAATTCAAAAATTATAAAATTTTTAATTATGAAGAAGAAGTTGGAATCAGAATTAATAAGCATTGCGCACAGGATTCTAAAGTTAAAAGGAAAAGAAGACATAGATAGATTACATAAAGAAGTCGCAGAATTATACGAAAAACTAACGGTTTTAAAATTTGCACAACATAATTTTGAAGACACGCTGCCAACCATTGGTAACGATTCGTCGTTTTTTGATATGTTAGATGTGGCGTTTAATAATAAGGTAAGTGATAATATTGAAGTTGAAAACCGAACCTATATTAACTTAGATGAGAATGAAGATGATGGGATTATGGAGCCTGTAATGGAGAAAATTAAAGATATGGTAGCCCAAATGCCGGAAGAATCTCAAGAAGTTGATGATCTTGTGGACTCCGTAAACAAGCAAATGAAACAGCATGAAACCGATTTTGATGATATTACGGCCGACTTTAATACCATGCCTATTTTCGATAAAGTAACGGGAACATCTCTTAGTGATGAAAAAAAATCGCTAAATGATAAATTAAAAGACAAGGCCTTTTCTATAGGATTGAATGATAAACTCGCTTTTATCAAACACTTATTTGAGGGTGAAAGTGACGATTATCTTCGCGTCATTTCTCAATTAAACACCGTTGGATCTTACTCTGAAGCCTCAGCATTTATTATTGACGTGGTTAAACCAGATTATAATCATTGGACAGGAAAAGAAGAGTACGAAACGCGCTTTATGGAAATTGTTGAAGCGAAATTTAATTAAGTTAATTCCAGTTTAAAAATTAGTAATTAAGATAGACCCAACCAATTAAAGGCTTTTGTAAAGATTTAATGTGAAGTACGTAATAATAGGTGCCCACAGGTAAAAGACTATTTGATTTTGGGAATCCTTTATTAGGAATACCATTCCATTGATTTTTATAATTGACCGCCTCATAAACAAGTGTTCCATATCTGTTATATATTTTAAGTGTATTGTTGGTGTAATCTTCAATACACTTTATTGTAAAGGTATCGTTTCGCTGGTCAGCATTAGGAGAAAACCCTTGCGAAATACTTAAACAATCATCTACCAAAACAGCTGTCGAATCTTCATTATTGGCACTATCATTATCTGTTTCATTAAGATCTATTAAAATAGCTGTATTTAAAAGGTTCATAGAAGATACTACCGTGGCATATACTGTTAATGTTTCTGTGCTATTGGCATTTAAAGTCTCTATAAGCCAAAGGGAGTTTTCTATACTATAAGTACCATTAGTTGTCGTATGCGAATTATAACTATAGCCTTCAGGGAGTTCTTCTAGTACGGAAATAGAATGTGCTGCTGTAGTGCCTATATTAGTCACTGTAATTGTAAATTCTACGGTGTCGCCAATAGAAGCTTCAGCTGGGGTTACCGATTTTGAGATCTCAATATCGACATCTGTAGGGTCTTCAATAACAGTTAAAGTTGCACTAGCTTGCGAGGAATCAATGTTGTTTTGATTAGAGAAATTAGCAGTATTATTTAAATAAAGACCAGGCGTCTGTGAGGTCACCGGAATAGCAAACGTACAATGCGATACCCCTTCCGGAAACGTTAAGTTTGTTACGCTAAAGGCTGTTTCTTCTGGGTTTACAGAAAATGTTGCCGTACAACCATTATCTTCAATCCAATTTGCAGTGCCGTTAATTACAATGCCATTTGGTAGATTATCTGTGAATGAAATAGCACTTTGAGCAGGGTTACCAGAAATATTAGTGACAGTAAATTCTAAAACACTTTGTTCGCCAACAATAATACTATCTGGTATAAAAACTTTTGTTACTGTTGGTGCAATAACTTGAATATTGCTAATAGAAATGTTTGTTTCTGGTGTCAACTCTTCATTATCACTAGGGTTTGGGATGGCTTCTGCGATGTTTGTAAAGGCACCTCCAAAATTAGGGGCTTGGGTTGGTATTATAAGTTGTATGGTCGACCCCGTATCCATACTTGTTATGAGGCCGCTAACCGTCGTGCCATTTACAGTCATATTTTGGGTACAAGTAGCATTCCCGTTTGTAACGGTACACGTTGGTGTGCCGGCTATTGTGAATTCTGAACCCAGTACACTTGTAAAATCAATATTGATAGCATTAGAACTTGTGCTGCTAGTAGTAATATCTACAATCCAATTAAAGTTTTGGTTTACACCAACGGTAGTAAATTGCGGATAAGTTTGAACTATTAAATCCACACACGGCGCGAAATAGGTGGTTGCAATGGCGAGGTTATTAGACATATTATTGTCGGGTTCGGCATTTACATTAGCAATAGAAGCGGCATTTGTAACAGCAATGGCGTTATTTGAGCATTCAGGTTCCCAGTGAACGACCACGCTAAAAGTAACCGAGCTTTGAGCTGGTAATATATAATTGTCTTCTGCACCAATAGACCAAAACACATCTTCAATTCCCTCTTCTGGTTCGCCATCTAAAAGTACATTAATATTCGCATTAGTAACTGTAATACATGAGGCGTTTCCAGTGGTTGCAATACAGTCTACAGAAAGTAACGATGCTGAAGCTAAAGCGTTTGCGCCTTGCGGCATAAAATCTCTTATAGTTACAGGAGTATCTTCAGCACTGGTGTTAAAGGCTGTAATGGTATACGTTACAGGCCCCCACCCTGTGGTGTTTAGCGCATCTTCTCCTTGAGGTAATGCTGGGCTTATTTGTGTTTTCGTAATGGCTAAATCAATAAAATCTTCTGGCTCGCAAGCATCAATTCCGGGAAGAATGACGTAGTCACTTTCATAATTATTATCTAAGTTACTGTCAGTTATTTCATTCGACACTATATTTATAGCACTTCTAATATGGCCTTCAGAATTATTTGGCGGTGATACAACACACGAATTAGGCTCTAAGAAACTCACAATAGTAGTAAAGGTTACTGTACTATTTGCGGGCAAATTAAAAACACTAGTTTCCCAAAGCTGGCTTGAAAGGTTAATCGTGAAATCGGAACATAAAACTGATCCTGTGGTGCTATCGCAGGTGACAGAAGTAATAGACCAATTAATGTTTGACGATATATTCTGAAGAAATGCTTTTACAGGAGCTTCTAAAGGCCCGTTATTACACAGTGTAGTTTCTAAAGTGATTAGCTCCCCCCATTCTAGTGATGAGTTTGGGGCTGGATTTAATTGGATGGTTTCTATGCAAACATCGGCAACAGGACATAAAGTAGATTCTAATAATGGCGTTAAAACACTATTGGACGTATTTGGAGATTCGTTGGCATGATTTATAGCTATGGTCGAAGTGCTTTCTACCGCTAAGGGTTGCATATTCATACCGCAATTAGGATCTAAAAATTTGTAAATCACCTCAAAAGTTAACGATCCGCCTACGGTAAACTCTATCGGTGTAGTCATATTTATAAAAGTATGACTCCCCATTAAATTAATTATTGATGGGTCTAAACTTGGAATAATTGGGCAAAGTGTTCCGTTGGTAGCATCAATACAAATCAGCGATTGGAGTTGTACGTTTGGAAAGCCGTAAGATAATGGCGAGGCTAATTGCAGTGCGCTAGAAAAACTTTCTAACGGAAAAGCAATACTACTATTATTGGTAATTGTAAAGGTGTAGGTAACGGTGTCATTCCAAGCTGAAATTCCGGTGTTTTCAGGTGGCGCTATTTGAGATTGTGTAACTGAAAAGTCTATAGGTAAATCGGTGATGTCTATAGAAATTATAGAAGTGTTATTTGAGGTGTTACTATCTGTTGTACCATCGGGAGGAGAAACAACGGCATTCGAGGCTATCCCTCCGGGAGATGTTGGTGCTTTTACCGAAACTCTAATCTGAACACTAGAATTTGAAGGCAAAGAGGCGATTGTACCTGTAAGTGTTCCAAAGAAATAATTTAAATTACTTACTAGCGATGCTCCCCCGTTATTATTAAAACTTTCGGCATTTATATACGTTAAATTTCCATTTAATGTTTGCGAAAATGAGGCATTGTTAACAGCAGCACCAGAATTTATAATGGTAATTATATATTGAAAATCTTGATAAATAGAGGCTTGAGAAATAGGTGTTCCAGAAGTGTTTTGTGCTGCGATAACGATAGATAAGTCGGCAGATTGGGCATTGGTTTGTACGACGAATAACGACAAGAAAACAAAACAAAAAGTAAATTTAAACATAAAGTGTGTGGTTAGGCTGGTTCTTTAAAGATACTTAAAATCTAAAAGGGTGCGTCAAACTCAATTAAAAGATTGTAAATTTGATGTTCAATATAGCCTTTTTATATGAGTAAATTATATATCGTTCCTACACCCATTGGAAATTTAGAAGACATTACCCTGAGAGCATTAACTGTTTTAAAAGCTGCCGATTGTATTTTGGCTGAAGATACGCGTACCTCCGGAAAACTATTAAAGCATTTCCAGATTACAACACACATGCAAAGTCACCATATGCATAACGAGCATAAAACGACAGAGCGTATTGTAGAACGTATTAAAGGAGGTGAAACGATAGCGTTAATTAGCGATGCAGGCACTCCTGCTATTTCAGACCCTGGTTTTCTACTTACTAGAGCGTGTGTAGAAAATGGTATTGAAGTCGATTGTCTTCCAGGTGCCACCGCTTTTGTTCCTGCTTTAGTAAATAGCGGATTGCCAAATGATAAGTTTGTTTTCGAAGGTTTTTTGCCAGTTAAAAAAGGACGCCAAACTAGATTGCTAACTTTAGCCGAAGAAACGCGAACCATTATATTTTACGAATCACCACATAAACTTATTAAAACCTTAGGCCATTTTTGTGAGTATTTTGGTGAAGACAGACCGGTTTCAGTGTCTCGAGAACTTACAAAAATGTATGAAGAAACCATTCGCGGAACAGTAAAAGAGGTTTTAGAACATTACACGAACAAGCCACCAAAGGGTGAAATTGTAATTGTAGTGGGCGGAAAAAGTAAATAAGTCTATAAATGAAGACGCTCCATCATCATATTAAAGATTGCACCATTTGCTCAGCGCATTTGCCACTTGGGCCGCGTCCAGTGGTGACGGCTCATAAAGCGTCTAAAATTATTATTATTGGGCAAGCACCGGGAATACGTGTGCACAGATCTGGAGTTCCTTGGGGCGATCCTAGCGGAAACCAATTGCGAAAATGGTTGGACGTTACTAAGGAAGCGTTTTACGACACCAAAAATTTTGCCATCGTTCCTATGGGGTTTTGTTATCCGGGAAAAGGAAAGTCTGGAGATTTGCCGCCTCGTCCCGAATGTGCACCACAATGGCACGATACTTTGTTAGAGCGGATGCCCAATGTAAAGTTGGTGTTACTAATAGGGTTGTATGCTCAAAAGTATTACTTAAAAAAAGACGCTAAAAGAACACTCACAGAAACGGTCGCTAATTTCAACGACTATCTGCCACATTATTTACCATTACCGCATCCGTCGCCAAGAAACCGGTTTTGGCTATCTAAAAACCCGTGGTTTACAACCGATGTGTTACCTGTTTTAAAAGAAAGAGTGGCAGAAATTATCGGTAAATAATTGTATTTATGTTTATAACTTAGTAATGTTTTTTACTAATGTTATGCATCTTTTCAACATAAAAGTGTTCACTGGCTTTCCAGTAAAGAATTTTATCTAGGTCACGGTTTTTCTTGTTTTCAAATCTATCGGGGCGTTAGTTCGTTAGTATTAAGTTTTGCTTCTTACTTCTAGAAGTTAGGCGGTCTTGTGTCATTTATCAGACAATAACGGTTATATGTGCTTTCAGATTAAACTTTAATGTTTCATTAATAGAAAGCTGTTTTTAGTTTATTAACTTAAGGTTTTAAACCGAAAACGATGAAATCTAAACACTATAATGTATTTGTAATTGGCTCTGGAATTGCCGGGCAAACTGCAGCAATAGCCTGTGCCGAAAAAGGCTTGTCTGTCGCCATCTCCGATAATAGAGAGTTTGGTGGTACGTGCGCAAATCGTGGTTGCGATCCAAAAAAAGTATTAATTCAGTTTTCAGATTTGCTAGAACAAACGCAGCGATTAAAAGGTTTAGGGGTTTCCAAATTGCCAGAAATAGACTGGAAGGCTGTTCAAAATTTTAAATCTCAATTCGTAGATGCTATTCCTAAAAACACAGAAACAAATTTGAAGGATTTAAACATCGATTTATACCATCAATCTCCAGAGTTTGTTAATGAAAACGAAATCTTAGTGGAAGGTAAAAGCATCACGGCCGATTATTTTGTAATCGCTACCGGAAACATTCCCCGCGAATTGCCAATACCGGGTAATGAGTATTTGGAAACTAGCGATGCTATTTTAGATTTGGAAGCTATTCCAAAATCCGCAAGTTTTATAGGGTCGGGATATATTGGGATGGAATTTGCAACTATGCTATCTATTTTGGGGTGTAAAATCACTGTTTTTGACTATAATAGTAGCGCATTAAGCCATTTCGATCCTTTTTTAGTCGCAAAATTACAGCTTAAAATGGAAGAGCTGGGTGTTACATTCGTATTCAATGCTGAGGTAACGGCCATAGAGAAATTGAATAAAAATCTAAGACTCCATTACACGTTAAGTGGGAAAAAACACACTCATAAAAGTCGAAACGTATTTAATACAGCTGGTCGCGTGCCTTCAATAGGAATGCTAAATCTTGAGAATGCTAATATAGATTATGACGACTCCGGAATTATAGTGAATGCACATCTTCAAAGTAAAACCAATGCGCGTGTTTATGCGTGCGGCGATGTGTCTAATGCTTCATTGCCATTAACACCATTATCCGGTTTGCAAGGCAGTATTGTAGGAAAGAATATTACCTATGGCAATGTCAAAGCATTTCAATTTCCTATTGTGCCTTCAACGGTTTTTACACAACCTAATATAGCGTCGGTAGGTTTATCGGAAGATGACGCCAAAAAACGCTACAAAGATATTATTGTGTATAAAGGTAATTTATCGCACGGTTATAATGCGAAAAAGGAAAACGCGGCGGTATACGCGTATAAAATTTTGGTAAACAAAAGAACCGAAACTATTGTGGGTGCCCATTTGCTAAGTGCTGAAGCTAATGAAACCATAAATATTTTTGTAATGGCAATGGCTCAAGAAATGACAGTTTCAGAATTCAAAAGACTAATTTTTACGTATCCGTCTTATAGCATCGATTTAAAATATATGTTAAAAAACTGACGGCAAATGGTCTTAACATTCCGGTTTAATTTTGTTCAATTTACAAAGCGCTCTAAAAACAAGAAAAATACCCCTTTTTTAATGTAAAGTAACCATTAAAGCCTTGAGACGACTCTTTTTTTACAATTTTAAATGGTATTTTTACAATAATAAAAAATAAAAAACTCAAGAAAAATGACAAATAAAATTACAACGAATTGGATTGGTGGAATGCAGTTTGAATCGGATAACCCAAGCGGTAAAACAGTCGTAATGGACACAGATGTTGAAGGCAGCACAGAGCGTTTTGGCCTGTCTCCAAAAGCGATGATGTTATCGTCTCTAGCTGGTTGCTCTGGTTTGGACGTTGTTTCTGTTTTAGAAAAAATGAAGGTTGACGACTATACGTTTAAAATGGAGGTAGAAGGCGAGTTAACCAGCGAGCACCCGAAGTATTACCATAAGGTAACGGTCGATTACCATTTTTATGGCGCTAATCTAAGTGAGTCAAAAATTAATAAAGCTGTAAGTTTGTCTGTAGATAAATATTGCGGTGTAATGGAGATGTTTCGAAAGTTTGCAACCGTAAAAACAAACATCCACTTACACGCTGTTAATTCTTAAGAAGAGAGTCTGTTAAAATCTTCTTTTCATTTTTTTAAATTATTAAAACTTATATTGTGTAATGCGTTGGACATTAAAGCCTATCCCAAACAGTGAAACCGTAGCTACTTTGCAAAATGCTTTGCAGGTAGAGCCTGCTATCGCTTCACTTTTGGTGCAACGTGGAATTGAAACATTCGAGCAAGCTAAATACTTTTTCAGACCAATTTTAAGCGATTTGCACGATCCATATTTAATGAAAGATATGGAGAAGGCGGTGCAGCGCATAGAGCACGCGATTGTAAATAACGAAAATATTTTGGTCTATGGCGATTATGACGTGGACGGTACGACCGCCGTATCGTTAATGTCCTCTTATTTGCTTACCGATTACCCAAATGTTGCGACGTATATTCCGGACCGTTACGACGAAGGTTATGGCGTGTCTTTTAAAGGAATAGATTTTGCAAACGATAACGATTTCTCTCTAATTATTGCACTCGATTGTGGTATAAAAGCCATCGATAAAGTCGCGTATGCTAAAGAAAAGAACATTGATTTTATTATCTGCGATCACCACAGACCAGGCGCTCAAATTCCCGATGCTGTTGCTATTCTAGACCCCAAGCAAGACGATTGTAATTACCCTTTCGATGAGCTTTGTGGGTGTGGCGTTGGTTTTAAATTAATACAAGCGTTGGCTTCAAAAAAAGGACAAACCATTGACGATTTAATCCCGTATTTAGATTTGGTAGCGACGGCTATTGGAGCGGATATTGTTCCTATAATTGGCGAAAATCGGATTCTCGCTTATTTTGGATTGCAAGTTATAAATAGTGCACCCAGAGCGGGGTTTAAAGCCATAATAAATCAGATTAAGAAGGATACATTAACTATTACCGATGTTGTTTTTATTATCGCACCGCGTATAAATGCTGCGGGAAGAATGAAACACGGGCAATATGCGGTTAATTTATTAACTGAAAGCGATGTGGCTATAGCGGAGCAATATGCCGCAGAAATTGAAGCGTTTAACTTAGACAGACGAGAAACCGATAAACAGATAACGCAAGAAGCGTTACAGCAAATTGAAGATTTAAAAGATCAAGATCGAATAACGACGGTAGTTTACAGCGAAAGTTGGCACAAAGGCGTTATTGGTATTGTCGCGTCTCGATTAATAGAAACCTATTACCGCCCAACGTTGGTGTTTACCAAAAGCGGAAACAAATTAGCTGCTTCAGCACGGTCTGTAAAAGGATTTGATGTGTATAATGCGCTCGAGGCATGCTCAGAATTTATCGAGCAGTTTGGAGGGCATAAATATGCTGCGGGATTAACTTTAGAGGAGAAAAATTACGATGGGTTTAAACGAAAATTCGAGGAAGTTGTTTTAGCCACTATAGATAAGCGGTTACTAACACCAGAAATTATTGTAGATACCGAAATTAATTTAAACGATATCACGCCTAAATTTTACCGTATACTAAGTCAGTTTGCCCCTTTTGGACCGAGTAATATGGCTCCTGTTTTTATGTCTGATTATTTAAAAGACACGGGCTACGGGAAATGTGTGGGAGAAGATAAATCGCATTTACGCCTTACGGTTAAACAAGATGAAAGTCAGCAATTGGTTTGTATCGGTTTTGGTCTCGGTGATAAACTGGACGTGATTAAAAATAATACAACCTTTAAAGCCGCGTATTCTATAGATGAAAACCATTGGCAAGGAAACATATCGCTACAACTGAAATTACAAGATATTAAAGGATAATATGTTTAATTTTTTGGGTTTTAAACTGAAAAACACAATCTCACTCTTTCGCTTTTAAAATTATAAACAGGTATGGAGTACTTAAAAATTTATGTTGATTATATCGCGAATGCTGTTGAAATGATTGGAGTACTTACTATTTTAATTGGTATTGTGTATTCGCTTTTGAAGTATTTGTACTATTTAAAACAGCCAAAAATATTTACATATATCGATTTGAGGCAAGCTCTAGGTAAATCGATTTTATTAGGATTAGAAATTTTAATTGCTGCCGATATCATGGCGACTATAGTTACGGAACCCACCTTAAGATCGGTCTTAATTTTATGTGTAATTGTACTTATTAGAACCGTTTTAAGTCTGTCGTTACAAGTGGAATTAGAAGGTCGATTCCCATGGCAACGTGAGGTTGAAAAAGAAGAATAAGAGCTTGGTTTTTAATTCGGAAAAGACAGAGCGACCTCTTAAGCATTGTGAGGTGCTAATACGTTTTTAGTTCCAATGTTTTACCGTCAAAAACGGCGTACGTGTAATAAATAATCCAATCGCCTAAATTAACGTACTTAGAATTATCGTTGAGGTTTATTTCTAAAGGTAAATGGCGATGGCCAAACACAAAATAATCCCTGTGTTTTGTTTCTAATTTGCGCTTACAATATTGCGCGAGCCATTCGTTATCTTCTCCTAGAAAAATAGCATCGTCATCTCCTGAGATCAGTTTGTTTTTTACCGATAGATATTGTGCAACGCGCACACCAATATCTGGATGTAACCAGCGAAACAACCATTTTGAAACAGGGTTTGAAAACACCTTTTTCATTCGTTTGTAGCCTTTGTCGCCAGGTCCTAACCCGTCGCCGTGGCCAATAAAAAACGTTTTGTCGTTAAATACAAATTCTTTAGGTTTGTGGTAAACCGGAATGTTTAATTCGTCTTCGAAATAGCCGTTCATCCAAAGATCGTGATTTCCTACAAAGAAATAGACAGGAATTCCAGAATCGGTAATTTCGGCAAGTTTGCCCAATGTTCGCGTAAATCCTTTCGGGATTACCGTTTTGTATTCGGCCCAGAAATCGAATAAATCACCCAATAAAAAAATAGCGGCTGCATCTTCTTTAATTTCGTCTAACCACGCCACAAACTTCTTTTCTCGCACAAAAGAGGCTTCTTTGGTTGGAGCTCCCAAATGATTATCGGAAGCGAAGTATATTTTTTTTCCTTCGGGAATGTGCATATTTAAATGGAGTAATGGGTTTGCGTTAAGGATTGAAGCTTTGTTGGAGCTCTCCCGATGGGTATCGGGAAGCGACTGCTGAAAGCCTGACCTGCAGGGTAACGCCCAAATTATTAATTATCTGCGGCGTACCATTCGGCATAAGACGAATCGGTTTCTTGTAATTTTAACGCGTACAATTGTATGTTTTCTGGTAAGCGTTGTTTTATTTTTTGGGCAAAGTCAATCACCATCATTTCGCTTGTTGGTTGGTAATCTACCAATAAAACGTTGTGGTCTCTTTTTTGTAACTCTCTGGCGAGCTCGACGTGTGGCGTGTTTTTATTAAAAACGGTGGCGTGGTCGAAAACATCTACGATTTCTTCTTTTACTATTTTTTTTAAATCGCCAAAATCTATAACCATTCCAAACTTTACATTGCTGTTGTCTTTAATAGGTTTACCGATAACGGTTACCGATAGCTTATAACTGTGGCCGTGTACGTTTTTGCATTTTCCGTCGTAACCGTAAAGGGCGTGACCGGTTTCGAAAGAGAATAGCTTTGTAATTCGAATATTACTCATGAAGTCCTTATTTTTCGTTGCAAATATACCAATTTTACAAAAGCGATTAGCCTATAAATGCTATTAAGTGGGTTTGGTGTTGTAGTCGCGTTTTAGCGCTTGTTACGATTTCTGTTTACGATGTAAATAATAATTAATGCTAAGCCTAAGAGTAGAAAAATACCGTTACCTCCTAAAAATTTAAAAAAATCCATTGCGTTTATTTTATGGTGTTAATATTGAGTTTTGGTTAGCGGTTTAAAAATTCTTTTCTAAAGAGAACAATTAAGGGAACGCCGCGTGCAATAATCCAAAAGGTTAAGGCGATAAAAATACCTTGAAGTTTGAGATTATAATGGTCTAAAAGTAATAAAATTGGAATAAAAATAAGGCTTGTAGACATTAATAATAAATTT
This sequence comes from Bizionia gelidisalsuginis, assembly GCF_008086185.1. Taxonomy (NCBI): domain Bacteria; kingdom Pseudomonadati; phylum Bacteroidota; class Flavobacteriia; order Flavobacteriales; family Flavobacteriaceae; genus Bizionia; species Bizionia gelidisalsuginis. Next base: position 43,735 of record NZ_VSKN01000004.1, on the reverse strand, counting down.
CTAAGTGATTTCATTTTTCCGAGGCCTTTAAACATACCGTCGAAAATGAAGGCCAAAGCGCATAGCGGTTGCATTGCTAAAACAATCCAGAAAACAGAATAAAACTGAGTTAAAACTTCGGGGGAATCGGTAAAAATATCACCAATTCTATAATAAAAAAGAGTTCCTAAAATGGCTAAAATAACTCCTAAAACAATACCGTATTTTATAAGTGTATTACTTAATGAAATTAATTTATTAAAGGCATTAGCGCCATAGAGTTTACCCGATAATATATTTCCGGCACTGGCATAACCATCGATAACAAAAGCCCCAAAAAACCATAAGTTTATGGCGATAGTGTAAGCTGCAATATATTCGGGGCCATAGCCAGTAGCAAAAGTCGTCGCGAAATACAGGGTAACGTTTAACGCAATTGTTCTAATGACTAAATTACCAATCATCGTTAAAAATTTACCGATTTCGTGATTAAAAGGCAAGGTAAATCGTAAGGGAATAGGTGTTTTTTTTAGTAACAATACAGCCGATAAAGCAGCCATTATTCCCTGTGCAATGACGCTGGCATAAGCTGCGCCCTCAATATGCATTGCCGGTATGCAACCCGGAATACCGTACACCAAAGCGAAGTCTAAAATAATATTTGTTGTCGCCCCAATAATGGCTATAATCATGGGGTAATAGGTGTTTTGTAAACCTCTAAAAGCACCAAAAACAGCAATAGTAAACAGTGTAAACGGGAAACCAAAGACCCTGATTTTATAATAGACTTCGGTATAATCTAAAATTAAGTCTGTCGCATTATAGAGTTTAAAAATAGACCGAGCAAAAGGAAAAGTTGCTAAAATAATTAACACGCTTAAAGAGGTAATAATAACGATGGCTTGTGCTGGTAAATTTTTTACTTGGTCTAATTTATTGGCGCCTAAATATTGTGAGACAATAGAAGAAATGGCACTTCGGGTTTGCCCAAAGACCCAGATAAGCATAGATAAAAACGTGGTTACGATACCAACGGCAGCTAGAGATTCGGTCGCGTTGAGGTCGACATTGCCAACAATTGCAGCATCGGTTAGCGATAATATAGGCTCGGCAACGCCCGCTATTAAAGCTGGAATCGCTAATCGGTTAATTGTTTTTATGCTAATATCTACAGACACTATTTTATATTTTAAGAGTAGGGCAAAGGTGTGAAATTTTTAGGATAATAATCTGTATTTTTGTTCTCGAAATCGTTATATTAATAGTTATGAAAAATATCTTAGTTCCAGTCGGATCCTCGAAAAATGCAATATCTCACTTACAATATGCTGTAGATTTTGCGAGAGCAACCGGAGCAAGACTTTACGTGGTTCAAATTTATAATATCTACTCGAAAGCGGGGGCTATGATTAAAATTGACGACATTTTAGAGCGTGAAAGTTTACTGTTTTTAAAAGAGCACATCTCTAAAGTAGACACCAAAGGGGTAGATATTGTCGCTAAAACATTTAAAGGGACTCTAATTGAAACCTTAGAATTGGTTAGTGCTTCTCTAGATATTGATTTAATAGTTTTAGAGCCTAGAATTAGTTCGACTAAAAATGAAGTGTTTTTAGGGAAAACCTCAGGAAAAATTATAAAACAGACTAAAATTCCTGCTTTAATAGTCCCTGAAGATTATAAGTTTAGGCCAATACAGACTATTTTATTGGCACTTAAATCGGCCATTATAAAAAAAGGAGATGCTTTAGATCCTTTGAAGATAATTAAAGACGATTTTAAAGCAAACGTAAGCTTACTACTAGTAAAAACACCGTTTTATAAGCCTGGCGATTTTGATATTACGACCGATTTAAAAGCGTTAGTGAATTCAGTGACCGAGTCTGAGAACGGAACCACATTTCAAGGTGTTTTAGAACATTATAAAGAAAACAATCCTGATATGTTATGTGTGGTACGACGTAAACGCGGTTTTTTTAATAAGCTTTGGGAAAAGAACGTTATTTTGAAGAGAGATTTTCATTCTACTAACTTGCCGGTTTTAGTACTTAAAGAATTAAAATAAAATCACGGCCTTTTATCAATAATTATAACGGGTTTCCGGCTAAGTTTCGGAAACTGAAGGGCACGGATATCTTCAATATCCAGATATTCAATACTTGGTAAGACTCTTAATTTGGCTCTAAAGTGATCTTTAATGTTTTGTAATAACGCTTCAGTTGGGGTGTTGGTTCCTATTTTTATAGAAATTTCGTCAGTACCAATACTATTGTGATACAATTCAATTACAAAATTCTCAACGGCGCTAAATTCATTTAAAACATTTTGTAGTGCTGGTGGATATAAAGTAGTGCCTTTGTATTTAATCATTTGTTTTTTACGGCCTACAACAGGACCTAAACGCATTGTGTTTCTGCCACAACTACACGGTTCTGTGTGAGCAATAACCATATCTCCTGTTTTAAAACGTAACAATGGCATTGCTTCAATACCGAGTGAGGTAATGGTTAATTCACCAACTTCTCCTTCTGTTACAGGGGTGTTATTATGATCTAAGATTTCAATGATAATAAGTTCTGGATGATGATGACCACCATTTTGCATTTCACATTCTGAAAACGCCGTGCTCATTTCGGTTGAAGCGTAGGTTGAAAATAGGTCAATAGCCCAACTTGCCTTAATTTTTTCTGATAAAACATTTTCTGAAAAGTCTTGGTTGCGCAGCGGTTCGCCAATGCAAATAGCACCTTTAACGCCGGATTTTTTTAAATCAATTCCGTTTACATTGGCATATTCAATCAGTTTTAATAAAAACGAGGGTACAGCTATTAAATAGGTCGGTTTAAATTTTATAATGGAGTCCCATTGCAATTCTAGGCTTCCGGCGCCTACACGAATAATTCCTGCTCCTAATTTACGAGCACCTAGAAAGTAAGCTAAACCTGCCATAAAACGACGATCTATAGTGGTGGTAAGTTGTAAAATATCTTCTTTTTTTACACCTGCACATGCAAAAGAAATAGATTCGTTATAGGCTAAACGCTCCAAATCGTTATCTGTTAATGCAAACGTTACAGGATCACCAAGTGTACCTGAAGTTGTGACATAATCGATAATAGCGTGTTTTGGAACACACAAAAAATCGTCGTTATGCTGTTGTAAATCTTCTTTTGTCGTTAACGGTAAAGTGGCTAAATCTTCCAGTGTCTGTATGCTATCTATCGCAATATTTTTCGCTCTAAATAGGTTTTGGTAATACGGAGATTTTTCGTTTAAATACACCATTAATTCTCTTAGTTTTTTTTCTTGAAGAGATTTGATTTCACTTAACGATGCTATTTCTATTTTGGGGATCATTTGTTCGATTTTCGAGTGGCTTTTTTTAAATATTTTGTAATATGTTCAGTATCTAAAAGCGTTGGTATTTCTTTAGTTAGAGCGCTTTCGTAAGCTTCTGCTGCAGCACTATACTCTTTGTGTTTGTAGTAATAATTGCCCGCCAAAGCGTATGCTTTCCAATAGTTTGGGTTTAATGCGATGGCCTTATTTAATACAGCGTTGTCGAGAGATACATTGTTATTGATAGCGTGCTCGATTTGACGTTCTAGAATTCTATACGCTTCATAATTAGCATAGGCTTTGGTGTCTAAAAAAGGATCTTTAGCAATATTTAAAGATGTATTTTGAAGTGATTGCGCCGAAGGATTTTGATCGCGGTTATTAAACACTGTATTTAAATCGTAAGCAACAAATTCTCCCAACTGATACGGGTTTGAAGAAATCCAAACCTTTAAATCTTCAGGCTGAAAGACGATACCGTGATGCGCCAATAACTGATTCAAAGCTTTTTCATTGCCATACCCGATGGCTTGGTCATTGTGTCCCTTTTTGTTTCTTAAAATCGAAACACCTCGAGTTGGATTAAGAGTCGTATTTTGATTTAAAAGGGTCTCCATTCTATTAAATCTGTAAGCAGAATGGCTTTCTTCTATAGCTTTTAAATTCCGTTTATCTGAAACATACGTATTGCTTTGAAAATGATTAGAGCATACCAATTGATTGTTATTTTGAACGTCGTAAACACCAAATTTTTTAGGTGAGACTTCAATTATGACTGCGCGTTTATCTTTGGCACTTCCCACCATTATAGACTCTGAAACGAAAACTTCTCGCGATTTTGCAATTGCAATCGCTTCGTCTATAGTCGAAGCATATTGCAAAATTTCTCGTGTAACTATAGAAATTGGTGTTTTGGCCACCAAAGGAATTTTAGATTTTCCAGCGTTAATAGTTACAGTTAAACCTTGTGTATTCATTCCGGAAACCACTCCTATCATTCCGCCCCAGGTTACCGATACAAATGGGTGACCAGCAGTTGGGTTTATAAAGGCAATTATTTTATTTTCAGCAAAATCATCACCAGCATAAAAATCGAAATTACGTCCAATAAGTAGCTTTTTGTCCTCTGTTTTTTCTCCCCAAGCTGCAAACGAGGTGCAACCAACCAGAGCTAAATCTTGTAAAGCGTGGCCTATATCGTGTGCGCCTTGTAAATAGAGTGTTCTTAAATAAGGCGGTGCGATCCCATTAAATTCGGGAGAGGCATAATTTGAAAGTCCATAAATCTCGGTTTTAAACTCTTCAAGAACATGTTTGTACATTTTACGATTGTACCACGATAAAAACTTACGTAAAAACTTCTGTTTACCTTCAGAAGGTACTAATTCTCTTATTTTATTAAAAAAAATGGCTTCTTGTTTATACATTAAGCTATCTGATAAAAGCCCTGTGATTAAGCCTATTTCCAACGGATTTCCTTCGATATATAATTCCCAAAGGCCTTGTTTGTTTTTTATTAAGAAATTATTTCCTGCAAAAAAAGTAGAATCATTTATGATTTGTTTTTCTGGTATTACGGTTTTATATTTAATAATTTCTGGTCGGTTATTAACCGATTTATTAATGCCACAAGAGCTTAAAACACATAGTGAAATAGAGATTAAACATAGACTATAAAACGATTGTAGCTTACCCATGATTATAGGTTTTGTTATACTTTTTATTAACACGTTTCACCATTTTTTCTTCTTTATAATCTACCCACGATTGCCCAACGGTTCTACGCATCACGTTTTCGAAAGTTCGCATAAAAACGATATTAATTACAAGTTCTGTAAACTGTTTAAATTGTCTTGGAAACGCGCGTAGTGTTATAGAGAATCCGCCATTGTCATAAGTAATGTAATGCCAATAGCCACTTGGCATATAAAGGGCATCACCATGTTTCATTGTAACCGAAATGCCTTCCGCTAATTGTAAAGCAGGATATTTTTCAAAATTTGGATTGTCCATATCTATCGTCTCCAAATTATGAACCGTAAACGGAACTTTGTATAAATTCTTGGCTTGATCGGGAGCAAAAAGCGTCACTTTTTTTGTGCCGTGAAAATGAAAATGAACCAAATCTGCCAAATCCATATCGTAATGTGCTAGAACTTTCGATCCCTTCCCACCAAAAAACATAACTGGTAATTTTTTAAAGAATTTTAATCCGATGTCGGGATAGCTGAAATCTTTAAGGAGTTCTGGCATTTTTTGAAGCACATTGTAAAAGAACATACGCAAATCGGTAGGCTGCGTTTTTAAAATATCGATATAATCGTACAGCTTCATTTTTTTAGCGGGCGCCACCGAGTTTTGTCTCCCTTTTGTAGGTTCGTTATTATACAATGGTACAATTTGGTCACCGGCCAAACTCTGGATGTAATCGAGGTTCCACTTAGTGTATGCCGGCCAATCTTTAGATAAGTCCTCAATTAAAACAGGACGTTGTTTTTTATAATACTCTGTTATAAATTCTTCTTTTGTCAAGGACTTAACTCTAGTAATAGGTTTGGTTTTTAGTGTTCCCATTGGTTTTAATTAAGACTTCGTTTCTTTAATATGAATACATTAAATAATATTGGTTGAATCGTAAATGCCACCACTAAAGCCGACGTTATTCCGATTATTGTAACAATTGAAATAGAGTATAATGCCGGATGTTTGGCGAAAACTAAAACCCCCACGCCAAAAATTGTAGTGATAACCGATAGAATTACTGACGTCTTATACATAGGTAACGTGTTTATTCCAGTTTTTTGCTGTTGGAGTAATCCATTCGTTATAAAAATACTATAATCTATGCCCAGACCAAAAATAAATGTTGAAATTATGATATTAAAAATATTGAATTCAATAGAAAACAGTCCCATTATACCGATAGTAATACACCATGTTAGCATAATGGGTATACACGTTACTAAGGTCAGTTTTACGTTTCTGTAAAACAACAGTAGCAACACGACTACAACGGCGAAGGAATATATTATAAGTTGGTTAAAATCGTTTTTTAAATTGCCGAGTAGCGTTTCATTTATCGCTTGACGATCGATAACCAATGTGTTTGGTGTGTTTTTAAACGATGTTTTAAGTCGTGCTACTTGATTGTCTTCAAGAGTTACTAAAGAGGATACGGCATTAAAACCATTTTCACTCGCTATAAAGTCGTCGATAGAAATCGTGTTTAATGTCCTGTAATCGTTAAGTTCTAGTGGAGTGAAAGATTTTTCTAATAATTGGTAAAACGCATTAAATGTTTCGGGTTTAAAGCCAAATTGTGTGCCGCTAGTTATTAATTGCTGCTTAGTAAAACCTACGTGTTCCGGAGACCAGAACGCCTGCCATTGGTTAATTTTTTCTCGTTGTTTTTTTTCAGAATAGACTAAAGCCCCCACCGAATTAAAACTGCTAATTTGTTGTTGCTGTTCTAAAGTGGTTAATCTCTTTACAATGTTATCGTTAGCTTCTAAAGCCACTTGAAGCGTGTCGCTATAGGTTACAATATATAAGGATTTTGAAGCGGCATTAGTTAGTTTTTCAAGTCGGTTTTCGGCGTTTTTAATAGCTGGGGGCATATAATTCAATTTCGAAATGTCTTGATTGAATTGTACGTTGTTATAGGTGAATAGGCTTGTAATGCACAACAAAATAACGGCGCCAATAATAAATGTATTACGATGAAACGGATAGCTTGCAACTGCATCGATAAATGTTTTTCGATGTGCTGAAGCATTGTTTTTAACGGTGTATACTTGCGGAATAAATATTAAGGCAAATACTGAAGCGCCTAGTACGCTAATGGCGGCAAATATCCCCAAATCTTGTAGCGCTTGCGAGTCTATAAACAACAAACATAAAAAAGCTAGAGCTGTTGTTAAACTGCTCATTAAAATAGGTTTTGTAACGCTTTTATAGAGCGCCGTCGTGTCTTCTTTATTTCTAATGTGGGTTAAAATATGTAACGAATAATCGAGAGTTACCCCAAGTAAAATCGCTCCAATCCCTAAAGAAATGGCCGAAATAGTCTCGCGAATTAAAAAGAGAATAGCCACCGATAATAACCCTCCAAAAAGTGTCGGCGTAAATAAAATAAGCGGAATACTAAGTTTCTTATAAAAGACGATAAACAAAATCATTAAGACAGTAAGTGCAATACTAATGGTAAGCTGAATATCTTTTTTTATTTGTTGTGCATTGGCCACAGCAATAAGGGTTCCGCCAAAATATTCGCTAGAAACAGTGTCTGAAAAACTGATATTTAATTCGTCTTGAATGTTATAAAGTCCGTTGGCAAAGGCAACATTTTTATTGGTTTCACTCGATCCGTATTGGGGAGTGATAAATAGTAACAAGTGCGATTCGTTTTTGCTAACTATAAACCCGTTCTTAAGCTGGAAGTCTTTATGTATGCCAAGTTTTTGCAAATGCTTAACGGCTAGCAGTGAGATGCCTAAGGGGTCCTTAACAATAGTTTGTTTAGCAATAAGCCCCGAAGGTGATATTAAGGTTTTATAATTCGCTTCGGTACGTTTTAAAATTGAGTCTTTTTGGCGACGGTTTTCTAGTATTTTATAATCGGAATCTGTTAAAAATAAAGGCGCATTCTCGTAAACAAAGTTTAAAGTTTCAAAAATAGTATCGTCGCCTACTTGTCCTTGAATAGCTTTTGTGTATTCAGATAAATTCAGATTTACACTGTCTATAAATGCTTCAGCATATTGTGTTAAATCATTAAGTGTGCCGTTGTCTTTTCGGTTTACGATTACCACAATTTTATCTGAAAAATGGGCAGTTTGTAATACTTTTTGAAGTTGTTTGTTCTCTGAGTTTTCTGGAATTAGTTTCGAAATGTCTTCTTCAAACGTAATTTGAGATGCCACTGCTATCAACACTAAACTGAAAACAGCAATAATAATCGCAAAGAGGACTTTCTTCTTATAAAAAAAATGACATAGAGAAATGAATATATTATCCATAAACATTTTCTTTTTTCTGATTAAAAAAAGACAAAACGATATAGCCTAAAAGTCCACAAGAAATCGCTGCTAAAAGCGATAATGTAATACTGCCAATAATATAGGTTTCTAAGTGATCTAAAAGATCCAATTGCGTTGTAAAATCTTGCAGAGAATAAGCTGTTCGCTTCCCTAAAATCCAATTTCCAGTTTGCAGACTAATTAAGAGTACAAAAGGAATTAAGGGTGGTAAACTAATGTTAGAAAAGGCAAAAACAATCACTTTATTTAATTTAAAAACTACGGCTAAAAACAAAACGATGACGGTATGAAATCCCCAAAGTGGCGATAAGCCTATAAAAACGCCTAAAGCAATGGAGAACGCTTTCTTTTTTGGAGAATCGCCGTGTTGTAAAAAGTCCTCAATGAGAAATCGTTTCAGTCCTTTTTTTTTTAATTTCCTGAAAAAGTCTCTCGGAGTAATATAAAATAAACGGACTAACAAAAACCAAATAATAAGCACGACAATACGTGCAATATCCATAAAGGGTCTAAAGTGCGAGACGCGTTCATTTTCGTCGTAAAGTACGTGAATAGGTACGTGGCCAATGGAAATACCTGCCCAATGCGATTTCACAATAGCTTCGACTTCAAACTCAAATTTTTTGGTGCTTTTTAAATATCTAAATGCGGCCATCGCCTTAACAGGATACAATCTAAAACCAGATTGCGAGTCGCGTAAGTCCAAGCCGGTAACAGCACGAACCCAATAACTCGATATGCGATTTCCTTTTGCACTAGCCGCAAAAACATTGGCTTCATTCATATTCCTGTCACCAATTAAAAGCAGGTTTTTATTTTCTGCAGCGGCTAAGGCCTCGATAAAAACAGGAATATCTTTCGCGAAATGTTGGCCGTCACTATCTAAAGTAATCGCATAGTCGAAACCTTGGTCTACCGCGTGTTTAAAACCTGTTTTTAAGGCGGTGCCTTTTCCTGTGTTTTTAGGTTTTTTAATGTGGTCTATCTGTGGATATTTACTAAGAATATCCGACGTTTCTTGAGTCGATCCGTCGTTAACAACAATAATAGAATCTGTAAAATTTAAAACACTATCTAAAACGCGCTTTAGCGTGTTCTGGTTGTTATACGTGGGTATAATAACACAACAATTGTAACTTTTAAAATGAGATTTTACGGTATCTAAGTTCATTTATAATTTCTTGCTAGCGACGGGCACGGTGCCATTTAATATTTTACAAATGTAGCATTACATTTTAACACTAAGGTGTGGTCTGGAAAAGAACTACTACTTTTTATCTTAATGATATCATTTTCTTTTTTAATATCCATCTGAAAATGAAGGATATTATTTCTATTCGGGTCTACTACTTGAAGAAACTTAAGATTAGAAAGCGCTTGTAATTTAAGATTACACTGCAGCGCTTGTTCTAAACTGTTTTTAATAATTTGAAGCATTATCACACCAGGAGTAATTGGGTTTTCTGGAAAATGACCGCTAAAAATACTGTGATTTTTATTTAATTCTACACAGTTTCCAAACGAAAAAGCGCTGGTTTTATGTGCGTCTAAAATAGTATAGAAATCTGAAAATAACATAGGGGTTTTTATAAAAAGGCAGCGTTAAGAACCGGAACATTTATCTGTTTATTAATAAAGGAAATGGTCGTAAAATCGGCATTAGGCTCAATTAACTTTACGCTATTCACTTCCCCATTTTTAGAGAATTGAAGCTCGAAAGTATTGATGAATTTACTTAATCTTTTATTGTTAGGTTGAAACGTAACCATAAAACCGTTGGGATGTTTGAAATAAGTAATGGCAAACTCTTCATCATCAAACATATCACCTTTTACACTATTAACTATTAAGGCGTTTAAGCTTCTAAATAATCTATTCGAGTTTAGATTAATTTCAGCGGTCTTGCCTTCATTAGAAACAAATAGTTTATCTCCCTTAAAGATAGCGGTGTTTTCGTAAGGTTTCGTGTATTCCCAAAGTACTTTGTTTGGAGCTTTAAACTTTAAAATCCCTTCGGAAATAATCGTGTTCTCTAAAATACTCAAGTGTTTTTCTTGTATAAAACCGCTTACAATACTTGTCGTTTTTTTAGCAGTATGCTTCACTTGTTTTTTAAACGCAAGGGCTTCAGTAATTGATAGTTTTTCTTGCGCCGAAAGGGTGTTCAGCGTAAAATAGAATACGAGACATACTAAGACTAGAATTTTATTTTTCATGGAGTAAATCGTTAGTTGTGACCAGAGTGTAATGCTCAGACTGTAACACTTGCAATATGTGTTCCAAAACAGGAATACAGGTTACTTGGTTGTCGTGTAATAATATAATTCCACCGGGTTTAATCCGTTTTAAAACACGTTTCGAAATGGTTTTTGGAGATTTAAAAAAAGTGTCGAATGAGCGATTACTCCATCCTACACAAGTATGGTTCGTCGTTTTTAAAGCCGATGCTAAATGCGGTGTTGTAACTCCAAAGGGCGGTCTAAATAGTTTGGTTTGTCTCCCGGTAGTTTGTTTAATGAGTGCATCGGTACGTTCTATTTCTTTTAACCACGATTTTTTAGTGCTAAAACCAATCGTTTTACTATGTGAATACGAGTGATTCCCGATAGCGTGGCCATCGTTTGTAATGGCTTTTAAAAGGTCTGGATGTTTTTCTATTTGCCGCCCAATACAGAAAAAAGTAGCTTTGGCGTTGTATTGTTTTAAAAGCGCTAATACTTGTGGTGTAAATTCCGGATTCGGACCATCATCGAAGGTGATAGCGATAACTTTTTTTGTGGTTTTAAGATGGATAAATGCTTTTGTAAACCAATCCCAACGCATTGTAAGAGAGGCGATTCCTAGTATTATAAAACCAAAAAATAGATATAAAACGAGCCACCAAATAGAAATAAGTTCTAAGGTTATAAAAACAATAATAAGGCAACAAAATAGTGAAAAAAAACTGACGTATAGTTTAAAATTTATCATAGTGAAAGCAAGATAAAACTATGATCTCGACCGTTAAATTGATTGTATAGCAAAATGGTTTTTATGGAATTTTTAGAATTATCTCCTATTATTAACGCATCGTAAATATGTTGTTTTTTTAAGATGTAAACACCTAAATATAGCGCTATAGCCGATGCCGTAAAATATTCGCCGAAAAGATGTTTGTAATGTAACTGAGACGTTGTTATTGGAAAAATAGCACGAGCTTTAGAATAATAAGAATCATAAACAGAGCCATTATTACCACAAATTACAGCGTCAATGTCTTTGGGTTTGTAATTGTTTTCAGCTAAAAACTCATTTAAAACTGTGGGCACCTCTTGTTCTGTAATGTTACTAAATGTTTTTATGTCATTAAGCTGAATGGCTTTTTCTTGCTTTTCTGAAGATAATACAAAAAAGGAGGCACCTTCACTAAACGGGACCTGTACGCCGTGCTTTTTATCTTCTACTAGTAGGGTGTAATCTATAAACTCCTTTCCTAATTCATCGATTCCTCCTACTAAAACAGACCGGGAGTCGTCATTTTTAATTAATAATTGACCGTCTAACAATGCCGATTCGAAGGATAAAGCGCCGTGTACATACGTGTTATTATAGGCGTTGCATTGTAAGGCCAAAGCAATTTGCGCACCCACCGTATTGTGAGTGGATTGTATAAAAGATGTTGGTGTTAAATACGCTTCGTCGTTTGCAATTAAGGCATTCAAGAAATTTTCTGTGTCTTCAATACAGCCCATTCCAGTACCCGTTAAAATGGCATCAGGATTTGTAATGTTTGCTTTTTCTAATGCTTTTTTACCTGCGGTCACGCCCATTTTTACTCCCGTGGCCATACGGCGTAATGCTCCAGGTGCAATATATGTTTTGTATTGTGGGTGATTAGCGTTTGCTTTTTTTGAAGTTATAGGGTTGCTTTCTGAAAGATTTAAGTCCGTTTCAAACGTATTTTGAGCCGAAATAGAAACTGCGCTATGAATGTAACAGGCTTTCATTATTTTGAAAAAATTAAAGTTGAACAATTGCCACCAAATCCGAAAGAATTAGACAGCACGTTATGAATCTCTTTTCTTTTTACAGTCGTTACTGGATGTAAATGAGTCGTTGCAATTGGCGTTTTAAAATTTAGATTAGGAAATATAACGTTTTCCTGAAGGGCTAAAACGGCATAGACAGCCTCAATTGCTCCTGCTGCTGCCAGTGTATGACCCGTAAATGCTTTAGTAGAACTGAAGTCGGGAACAGTGTTTCCAAAAACACGTCTTATAGCAATGCTTTCCGTTATATCATTGTTTGCTGTTGCTGTGCCGTGTGCATTAATATAACTAATATCTGAAGGCACTAAATGTCCTTTTTTTAAAGCGTCTTGCATCGCTAAATAAGCCCCTTCGCCGTTTTGTGACGAAGCCGTTTGATGAAAAGCATCGTTAGCGTTGCCGTAACCTGCCAAATAGCCCAACACTTTTTTATTTTCTTTGTCTACAATTTCTTGAGATTCTAAGACCAAATAAGCGGCGGCTTCACCCAAATTTAAACCAGTGCGGTTGGCATCAAAAGGACGACAATTAGAATCGGAAAGAATCATTAAGGTTTTAAAGCCGTTAATAGTAAACTTCGAAAGTGGGTCTACACCACCAACAATAACACGATCTAAAGTGCCTGCTTTTATTAATCGTGCACCCAACATAATTGCATTTGCTGCCGATGAGCAAGCGGTGCTAATTGTAGTCACAAAACCGGTGATGCCAATAGCATCTGCCATTTTCTGAGTACTATCGCCGGCATGATGACTGTTAATATATTTTTGAGCTTCTTTATTAGAGCAGTACTCTTTAATATGCATTTCTGTTTTATCCATTCCGCCAACCGAAGTCGAAGAGATAAAACCTGTTTTATATGCGTTTACATCGGTGATATTTGCATTTAACAACGCCTGTTTAGCCGCGTGTAATCCTAATAAAGCGGTTCGTGTGAACGCATTGTTTTTAGGAAGGTTTAATACGTCGCTAAGTTGGGTGTTCGTTAAGTTAACCTCGCCAACTTTTATAGAATTAGCGTGATGCGTTTGCAGTGATGAAAGGGACGAAATACCAGATTTTGAAGCTAATAAAGCCTCTAGATTTTCACATACAGAATTGCCAATTGCCGAAATTATTCCCATTCCGGTAATTGCGATTTTTGAGTTTATGGCGTTATTTTGCTCTGTTTTTTTCAATGTAATCAGCTAAAACCGCAATAGATTGAAAAATCTCTTTTCCTTCTTTTGGGTCTGTTAATTTAATACCGTAGTCTTTATCTAACATTACCATTAATTCTAAAGCATCAATAGAATCGAGTCCTAAGCCGTCTCCAAAAAGGGCATCGTCATCATTTATATCTTCAACAGAAAACTCTTCTAAATTTAGAAGCTCTATAATATTTTCTTTCAGTTCTTGTATTAAGTTGCTCATGGGGTATTGTATAGTCTTGTTATTTCTTCTGTATTGTGATTAATAGTACCATTTTTTCCTACTATGTACAAAAAGGCATCATAGTTGTTTCCGTCCAAATCTACCCAACCGCAAAGTGTTTTTTCTGCTTTGTTAGTGTTTAATAAGTAGCTTGAATTAAGGTGTAAATGGTCTGCGTTAAAGCGCTCAAAGATAAAAAAACTATTTTCAGAAAGTAACTTGTGCTTAATACTTATTTCTCCAAGGCAAATATTTGGGAGTGTATACACAAATAGCGACGGACTTGGGTAATAATTATCCGGATCTATAATGGTATTTTGATGCTTTCTATCGGTATCCAAACTCGACGCTTTATTAGATAAAAGCAACGCAATATTGTGTTCTTTGGTGGGTGATAAATTGGCGTTTTTTAATAGAATATCGGCAGTCAAAAAAGCCAGTTTACTCAAATTATCCATTTTAAAAAACTTAGGATAGTTCGTGTTTAATTGCTTTGCGGCTTGTTTTATAAATGCTGAAAACTCTGGTGTATCGTCAGAAAAAATAGGGGTACCGTTTAAAGACACCACTTTATTTTTTATGGTGCAATACGATTCTATGTAAATATTTTTAGTCACAGGTTAATCTCTTTTTTTACAAACGAGCAGTGTATGGTAATCGCCAAGCGGATGGTCTTCTGTTAGGGTTAAACCTGCTTTCTCAATTAATTTTTTAAACACATTGGCAGGATACATTTTACTGGTTCCGTTGGCCAAGGCTGTAAAGTAAAGAGATGTGGCTTCTAAAGCAAATTTAGCCTTTTCAAATTTTTGTCTGTCGGTAAATGTTTCAACAATTATAAGTTCTGTTTTGGCAGTCATTGCTTTTACACACGTCGATAAAATAGTAATGATCTCAGATTCTGAAAAGCAATCTAGAAATTGGCTCATCCAAATAACATCTGGAGAACCCTTAATTTCGGGGGTAGGAAGTAGCCAATTAATACTTTGTCCTGAAACGCGATTTTTAAAACCTGCAGCTTCAATTGTCTTTAATGCTTTATTTAATTGTCCTGGTAAATCGAATATTTTAATCGCGACTGAAGGATTAGTGCGTAAACAATGCAAAGCAAATTTTCCTGTATTACCTCCAATATCGAAAATAGTTTTCGGGTTATTTCTAAAAACGTAATCCAAGGCTTCTTCAAAAATACCATCAGAATAATGATGATCGAATTCAAACCACGATTTTTGTGTTTCGGGCTCTAATTCCGAAAGCCCCTCGTAAATAGTATCCCAGTCCCCAAAGACTTTTAAACCTTCAGGTTTTTCGTTTTTTATAGCCTCATTTAAATGGTATAAACCTTCGTAACACACATCGTTTGTAAAATTGAGGTTAACGGCAACTGTTTTATCAAAATTTAGAAAATATCCAGTTTTTGTGAGACTGTATTTCTCTTTTGTTTTTTCTACAAGGTTTGCGCTTTCTGCAATTTCTAATAAAACGCCAAGACCATACGTGCTAATAGATAATTGCTCAGAAATTTCTTCTATCGAGAGACCTCCTTTTTTTCGATGTTCGAAAATTAGTGTTAAAACGCCTAGCTTTTTTAATGACACCGAAGATTGAAATACGAAGGGTGCAAAAGCAATTTTATGAGCTTCCTCTAATGCATTGATTGCGCTAGTTGTTTTTTTAGTCATTTGTTAATTTTTCTGTCTGTGCTTTTTTAAATAAAACAGCGGTATTGGACCCTCCAAAACCTGATGCTGTTTTTAAAAATATGGTATTAGTGTTGGAGATGGTTTTTTCTATAATATTTAAAGATTTTGAAACACCCAGTGTATCGTATCCCAAAGATTTAAATAAGGTGTTTTGATGTAAACTATGCATCCCAACAAGTGTTTCTATTAGGCCTGAAGCCCCTAAAGTATGCCCAAAGTAACCTTTTAAACTGTGAATAGGAGTGGTACATAAACTTAATCGGTTAAAAGCGATAGCTTCCATTTCGTCATTAAAAAGAGTTGCGGTACCGTGAGCAGAAATAAAATCGATGTCTTGAGTTGCTATATTAGCTTCTGCAATGGCAGCGCTTACACATCTAAATAATCCTTCGCCTGTACGAGATGGTCCAGAAATGTGGTTGGCATCGTTACATGATCCATCACCTAAAATTTCTACAGCTTCAGGGCATAAATATTCTCGTTGCGAGGTCACCAAAACACTAGCAGCTGCTTCGCCTAAATTTACTCCTGTTCTATTTTTGTCGTAAGGTTTACATGGCGAATCGGCCATTGCTTGAAACGAATTGAATCCAGATAAGACAAAAGGGTTTACCGTGTCACCACCGACAATAAAAACGTGATTGTAAACACCTTCTTTAATGTAGCGTTTTGCAATGGCGGTTGCCAAAAGCCCAGAAACACAAGCGTTAGACAATACAATAGCTTCGTTTTTAAATCCGAAATAGTCTTTAATTTCAGTGCCTAAAGTGCTTAAATAGGCGCGGTCTTCAGGAAATGAAGAGTTGTTTAACACGTCGATATTTCCTTTTGTTGAAGAAATAATAAGTCCGACATTTTTATCTAAAGAAACATTTGAAGCTTCAATTGTTCGCTGCAGCGAGAGCAACATCATTTTTTCAAGTTTTGTGTATTTTTTTGTTGTTTCTAGAGGTTTGAAAGCTGCTTCTAAATCGTTTTGAGGAATTACCGAACCATAAAACGGGATGTGTAAATACGCTGGATCATCTATTAAGAAAATTCCAGAAACTTTATTTTTTATATTTAGTACTACCCTTTCGGCAGTAAAACCTAAAGCAGAAACAATATTATGATGTGAGAGATATACTTTAGACATTTAAAAGGTTGTGTTTAGTTTTCCATTGTTTATAAAACTCAGGATGTAATAATGCCATTTCTCCGTTGTCTAATTTGGTAAATACTTGGATGGTTTCTCCTGTGCAAATAATTTGGTTCGCTTCATTTTTAATACAATAAGAAAACTGCAGTTTTGCGGCAGCTGTATTAATATATGTCGTTTCAATATATGCGATATCTCCATAACGCAGCGGTAGTTTGTGCGACGTATTTGTGTTTACAATGGGCGTGGCGTAACCTTCTTTTTTGATCTCTAAATAGGATAAGCCAAATTGACGCCCAAATGCTTCTCTGCCATCTTCAAAATAGTTTATATAATGTCCGTGCCAAACAATTTGTAACGAATCAACCTCGCTAAAACGCACGCGAATACTGTGTTTATGTGTTAAATGAGAGGGGGCTTGTGTTTTGTACGTCATTATTATAATTAATCTTTTAAAACGGTATTCATTTGTGCCGAGGCAATAATGTCGTCGTGTAAAGTAGTAGTTATAGAAACCATTGATAGCATTTCAGCCTCGTAAGTTATATAAACTTCACTTATTATGGTGTCATTTACTTGTGGTACATTTAAAATGGAAGCCGATTTAATAGCGGCAATCATTCCTTCTTTTACATTTTTATTTTTAGATTTAAACTTGTAACCGGTATGCAAAGCTGCTGTTTGCGCCATATGTTCTAGTAGGCCGGTTTCAGATAATCTATTGTTTTCAATAAAAATATTCTCTTTTAAAATAGTTAATGTTGCACGTGCCATTCGGTCTTCAAAATGCAGTAAACCATCCACCATTATCATAGGTTCACGATGCGGAATAAGTTGTTTTATTACGTCTATATTCGAAATGGGTAATATAAAATCGTGGTCTTTCATCTTATTTAACGTCATCCCAGAAATCGTAAAAGTTAAACCATTGCAACGGATATTTCTTAATAACCTTTTCTAAATTAGTCGTGTATTTTTTAAGTAAATCTTTAGCGTCTTGTGCTTTAACGTCGACATGGCTGGCATATAAATGGTAATGCTTTTTAGGTTCTCGTAAAACGTAAACAAATAAAACAGGCACTTTTAAACGACTCGCTAAATGAAAAGGGCCCATAGGGAATTTTGCTGTTTTACCAAGCAATTCCTCTTCCATATATTTGTTGTTTTGCAAATAACGATCGCCTGAAATACAAATAATTCTATTTTGAGCTAAAGCCGCATTAATTTCGAAAACATGCGACATATCTTCTTTTACAATAATGAATTTTATCTCATTTTTTTTCAGGAATTGATCGAGATAATCTTTTATTTCCTGATGGTCTTGATCGGTAATAACAATGCTTATGGATTGATCTGCTAAACGCTCTCTAAAAAAAAACTGCGCCAATTCGAAATTACCAATATGCGCACTAATAAGAATACCTCCTTTTTTTTGCGCTAAAACCTCTTCAATACGATGTTCGCCATCAAACTCGTAAGTATAATTTTCTCGTAGTCCCGCAGAAATAGCTACTTTATCTATTAAGGTTTGTCCGAAAACAAAATACGTTTTGTAAATACTTAGCGAGCTTTTAAGCCAAGAATACTGTAATCTTTTATTGAAGTAATACTGTAAACCGCGAACATTCTTTCTGGAAAATAAGCAAAAATAAGGTACCGGTAAATGCATTAATACATAAGCAGCATTAATACCAAAGTTTTTTATAAAAAAGATAAATACTTTAAAACCAAAAACGGTTCCTCTTGATTTACCATCCCATTTTGTTGCCATTATTTAAAAATTAAAAATCTTATTTTAGTAAATACCGCCGTTAATGCTTATGGTTTCGCCGGTAATATAGGATGCTTTTTCGGAAGCTAAAAATGAAACCAAATGTGCAACTTCCTCTGGAGCACCAAAACGATGCGCTGGAATACTTTTTTTAAGTTCTTTTTCGTCTAAAGCGCTCGTCATATCTGTTCTAATAAAACCCGGTGCGACTGCATTTACTGTTATTTTTTTCTTTGCAACCTCTTGCGCCAAAGCTTTGGTAGCAGCAATGATTGCCCCTTTCGCGGCTGAATAATTTGTTTGTCCCGGTGTGCCTTTTAAACCAGAAACGGAAACCATATTAATAATACGTCCAAATTTATTAAGAAGCATCTCTTGTATAAGATTGTGTGTAACGTTGTAGAAGCCGTTAACCGAGGTGTTTATGACTTGAGACCAATCGTTAGGCGATAACCACAAAAATAAATTGTCTTTTGTAATACCTGCGTTGTTGACTAACACCTCAATAACTGAGTTTTCGTTGACGATTTTCCATCCGTTTAATGCCGTTTTTACAGCAGCGTAGTTCGTAACATCAAATGGTAAAAGAGTCGCTTTTCCTCCTAAGGCTTCAATAGCATTTAAAGTCTCTAAAGCGGCCTCTTTATTTGTTTTGTAATTTATTAAAATATGGTACTCTGTATCTTTTGCCAACTGTAAGCAAATGGCTTTACCTATACCACGGGATCCTCCTGTTACTAAAGCGTATTTCATTTTTTTAAAGTAATCTTAGGGTTTCATTATAAATTTTTTGACCGCATTTACATAGGGATACATAATAGGGTCTTTTGTAAAGGCAGGTACTAATTTACGTATTTGACTATATATCGTTTTTGTTTTTGAAGACACATCGTCTTGTATATTTAAATAGTCTATGGCTTGTACAATGGTCATTAACTCTATTGCGACCACTTCGAAACCGTTTTCTATAACTTTTTTTGTCGTTAATGCGGCATTTGTTCCCATACTCACAATATCTTGATTGTCGTTATTGTTAGGAATACTGTGCACGTACATAGGGTTCGAAAGCATCTGATTTTCGGCAGTTGTTGAGGTTGCTGTAAATTGTACACCTTGCATTCCGAAATTTAATCCTAATTTTCCAAGGTTTACAAAGGCTGGAAGTTTATTGTTTAACTGCGGATTTAATAGGTAGTTTAATTGGCGTTCTGCGAGCATACTCATTTTTGTCACGACAATTTTAAGCTTATCCATTTCTAAAGCGACATAATCACCGTGGAAATTGCCGCCGTGATATACACTTCTACTTTTTACGTCTGTAATGGGGTTGTCGTTAGCCGAATTCACCTCTTCCGTTAATACCGATTCTACAGTATTCAGAGTGTCTAAAACAGGTCCCAAAATTTGCGGTACGCAGCGTAACGAATAATATTCTTGAACCTTATCGGTAAACACATCGTCTTCGGTGTGGTGTTCTTTATATAAATGATGTTCTCTTTTACGTGTTAATTTGCTGTCGGATAAATGTGAACGCATCAATTCTGCAATAGCGCGCTGTCCTTTATGTCTTTTAGACTGGTTTAATTCTAATGATAAATGATCATCGTAAGCTTCAACAATTTCATTTATTGCCGATGAGCAGGCTACCATCCATTGTAAAAGTGTTTTAGTGTTAATTGTATTTAGCATCCCGATGCCCGTCATTACCGAGGTGCCATTCATTAAAGCTAAACCTTCTCGCAATTCTATTTGCATTGGTTTTAGACCTTCAGCTTTAAAAACGGTTGCAGTGTCTTGTCGTATCCCTTTATAAAACACTTCTCCTTCCCCAATTAAAACTAATGCTAAATGTGCCAATTGCACTAAATCCCCACTAGCACCAACGCCGCCGTGTTCGAAAATAAGAGGCGTGATGTCTTTATTTATTAAACTAGACATTAATTCTATAGCCGATCTATGAACGCCAGAATACCCTAGCGATAACGTGTTTAAACGCGCTAGCATACTTGCTTTTACATAGGCTTCAGGAATGATATTTCCAGTTCCCGAAGCGTGACTTCGTATTAAATTATATTGAAGTTCAATGCGATCAGAATCGGCAATTTTATACTGAGCCATAGGCCCAAAACCCGTGTTTACGCCATAAATCACTTTGTTCTCTGAAAACTCTTTAAGAAAGTCGAAGCTTTGCTCTACGGTGGTATAAACCGATGCGTCTATTTCAATGTTTTTACAATCAAAAATAACGGCTTTAAAGTCTTCAATAGTTAAGTTTCCCTTTAATGTGAGCATTTCTTTTGTTAAGAATGTTAATTATAATGTCATAACCAATCGCAAAGTAGTTATTTTTGGACGTAAATTTATAATAATTAATTATTCTATACTAAATAGCGATGGACGATATTAATATCGATGTTTTAATAATAGGAGCTGGACCTTCGGGTAGCGTCGCGGCAGCTTACCTTTTTAACCAAGGGATATCTATAAAAGTCATTGAAAAAAGTAAGTTTCCAAGATTTGTAATTGGGGAAAGCTTAATTCCACGTTGTATGGATCATTTTGATGAAGTTGGCCTGCTAGACGTTATAAAACAAGGTGATTTTGAAGTGAAAACTGGTGCGCGGTTTATTAAAGGTGACGCTGTATGTGAGTTCGATTTCAAAGAGAAGTTTACAGAAGGTTGGAATTGGACATGGCAATTACCGAGAGCCGATTTCGATAAACTTTTAACCGATGAGTTGACGCGAAAAGGGGTGAATATAGCTTTCGAAAATGAAGTCATTGATGTCATTTTTAATACCGACGGAAGCTCTAAAACAACAGTAATAAGCAAAGATGGAGAAGAGTCTTCTATTTATGCAAAGTATATTATAGATTCTAGTGGTTATGGTCGTGTATTGCCACGATTATTAGATTTAGAGAAGCCATCAAGCTTAGCAAAACACGCCTCTATATTCACCCACGTTAACGATAGTAATAGGCCGGAAGGTAAGGAAGGCACTTTAATTACATTCGATATTATTAATACCGAGTCTTGGTTTTGGGTGATTCCTTTTTCTAATGGCGTAACGAGTATTGGATTTGTGGGCCCTATCGATTTTATAGAATCCTTTAAAGGAAGTACTACGGAGCGTATTCGTGAGATGCTTAAATTATCAAAACATTATTCTGAAAGATTTGAAGATGTGCCATTACTTTTCGAACCCAAAGAAATTAAAAATTATTCTAAAGCCGTAAAGCAATTATATGGTAAGGGTTATGCACTAACTGGTAATAGCGCGGAGTTTTTAGATCCTGTTTTTTCTTCGGGCGTGACTTTCGCTACAGAATCGGCGTTGTTGGCTTCAAAACTTATTGTAAAAGAATTAAATAATGAGTCGGTAAATTGGGAAACTGAATACTCGGATTATATTAAATATGGTGTTTCTGTATTTTCAACGTATGTGAAAGAATGGTATACTGGTAATTTGCAAACCTTATTTTTTCATCAGCCAGAAAATAAAGCGAATAAAGAGCAGATTTGTGCTGTTTTAGCTGGGTATGTTTGGGATAAAAGTAATCCTTTCGTAAGTAAACACGACCGTTTGGTAAAGTCTTTAGCCTATTTAATTGATATGGAGAAATCGAACGATTCTAAGTCGACATAGAGATTAGCTTTTTATAAATGCGATGCTTTTAGACACGACAGTTTGAAAAGCTTCAGGAAGTGCTTGTTGCTCCCAAGGGTGTTTTGCTCCAAATACGTGATCGCTATTGTGTAGGGGTACAAGTTCACTATTTGTATTCCATTTGTGTAATTGTCGGGCTTCTTTAAAGGCTACTGAGGGATCGTTTTCTGCATGGATAATAAGATGCGGGATACTAAGTGCTTTTTCGGCCGTTTCTATATTTAAACGTTCTTTATTGTCTAAAAAATCATTATAAAACTGAATATTATGGGGCATGTTCTGATGTGTTCTTCCGTTTAGAACATATTTCACACCGTCTTTTTTCCATTGTTCTAAATTGCCAATTGTAGAACTGCGCGTGCTAAAATCGCTAACACTCGCCCACGTAATAAGTTTGGTAATTTTAGTGTTTTCTGCGGCTTTTAGAATGGCTATTCCACCACCACGAGAATGACCGATAACAGTGATATTATTTAAGTCTATTTCTTTAGAATACGGAGTATCGGTTTGAGTGAAATACGATAAAATCGCTTCTAAATCGTCTAATTCCTTTGTGTAATTATTTTCTGCAAACGCGTTTAAATCGGGGAAGTCAATAGGGTTTTCTGTCGTGCCACCATTATGAGAAAAATTGAACTTAACAAAAAATAAATTAGCAGTCATAAATTGTTCCGCAACACGATTCCAAGCACCCCAATCTTTAAAGCCTTTGTAGCCGTGGCAGAAAATAACTAACGGTTTTTTCGTGTTTGGTGTTTTGTTAAACGTGTCGTAAACAATAGGTTTCTGATTGTTTCTATCTAATACCTGGTTTCTTTTAATCATAACTACACTTCTTTTTCAATAAATGGAATCTCTGGATTACAAATCTCAATAATAAGTTTCTTAAGTTCTTTTTCGAAATGGTTTAGCGTGTCTTGTGTAATTAAAGAGTCTTTTGTTTTGGCATAAGGAGACTCTTTTACTCCAAATTTCATAACGCCTGAACTCAAATTTTTAAATGAAATGATACCGGCTTCAACAGGAAAGTTTAAGGGTTTTTGTGCGTGCATCATATACGCATAAGTCAATATTTGAAAGCTTTTGCTGTATTTTTTATAATCGGTGGTAATGTCTTCCCAATCGAGAATACTCACTTCCCCAGGGGTTACTTTTCCTGTTTTATAATCGATTATTCTCGTTACGCCATTATATTCGTCCACACGATCTACAGTACCGCGAAGTGCTACTTTAAAGCCCAGTTCTGGAATATCGATTGGGATATCACTTTTCTGCTCTAAGGCGATAATTTTTATGGTATTACCATGTTTTAAATCTTTTATTTCGATGTTTAAGAAATTTTGCACATAACGTTTTGCAATTTCGAATATGATGAGGTTTTTACCTTTGGTTAAATCGCCATCTTTGTATTGTTTTTTAAAGAAATGTGTAATTAAATCTTCAATTTTAGACTTCATTTCTTTAATATTGTCCACCGTTAAAAGTACATTTATAAACGGTTCGTAGAGCGCCTCCAATGTATCGTGAACAACGGTTCCTAAGGTGTTCGCTGCCACTGTTTCTTCGACATCCTCAAGATCTTTAATACCTAATAGTTTTTGATAGTAGAAGGCTAAGGGATTTCTCATATAACTGGTTAGAGAAGATGGCGAAAACCCGTTTTTAGCGACCTCTTTAAGCTTTTCAATGGCGCTATCTGTCTTTAACACCTCTTTTAGACTAATATCTAAAGTCGGCACTTGCGGTACCACTATATGATGTTTAATCTGGTGAATATTCTCTAGTTGCAGCTGGTTGATGAATCTGCTTTTTTCACCACCAGTCAAAGCATCAGGTTCTGTATTATAGAGTATATAAATATTTTTTGCTCGTTGTAATAATCTGTAAAAGTGATACGTGTAAACGGCATCCTTTTCTTTATAGGTTGGTAAGTTGTTCTCAATTTTTACGTCGAATGGAATAAACGAATTATTGCTTTTTCCCGAGGGTAGTATCCCTTCGTTTACCGACGTTAAAATTACGGTTTCAAAATCTAAAACACGAGATTCTAACATTCCCATAACTTGTAAACCTTGTAACGGTTCTCCTTTAAAATCTAGCGTTTCAGAACTTAGTAATTCATTATAAATGCTATATAACGCCGAAATATCTTTGATATGGTTATAGCTTTCATTTAAGCGGTACAATTCGTTAAACAAGGTGTTAAAGCGGAATAGGTGCTCTAAGGATAATAGATTATTACTTTTATTTTCTGAAAGATGTTCTTTTATTGTCGTAATAATATTAAAACAATTAGAAATGGCTTGTTGCGAATTGTTTTGCCAATTAGAAAATAGAAGTGTAGTTAGTGGGTTAGAACTGTATGTTTTTAAATCTTCGAGTGAGAGATAAACAAGATTATTGATTTTAATAGCTTCAATAATTTTTGAAGCCTCGTTATTGTCATCGTTTTCGAAAAGTGGTTTTATAAACTGATGCGATAATACGCTAATAACATCTTTATAATAAAAGGTTTGCTGCCCTTTTTTATGAATGGTAAAAAGCAGTTCGAATAGTGAGGCCAAAGGAATGGATTGTAACGGAAATCCCATCGTAATATTGAGAGCATCGATCTTTTTAGGTATGGAATTAAGAATTGGGATAAGTAAATTTTCATCTCCTAAAACCACGGCTGTACTTTTTAGTTCGGGATTTTCAATTATAATCGTATCTAAAATTGCCCCTACTGTTTTAGCCTGCCCTATGTTTTTAGGTACGCCATACAACGTTATGTTTTTCTCTTTTTTATAGTTTTCAGTGACCCAATTAAAAGGGTGGGATTTAAAGTACGGCCAATTCTTTTTGTGTTTCCTGGTGAATAAGGCAGCATCATGAATAGGGTTTTCTAAGAAGGAAGTATCGATATCCCAGAAAATTTCTGCCATTGTACTATCTAGTAGCTTTTGTATAATGGTTTCCTCGGCAGTGTTCAGCGCGTTAAATCCTAAAAATATATGTGATTTGTTTGGGTTAGCGGCACAGTACGCGTCAATATTATTGGCAGCTTCTCTGTATACCAAACCTTGGTATCCCGATTTCCTTGCCATTAAGGACGTATTGAAGTGGTTGTAATATACTTTTAGTTTATCCCAGAACTTAAGATAGTTACTTACAAACTCTGTTTTTTCTGGTTCTAGTGACCAATGGTCTAATTTCTTTATGGCGCTTAGATAATCGAATATCTCTT
Source organism: Bizionia gelidisalsuginis (assembly GCF_008086185.1). NCBI lineage: Bacteria > Pseudomonadati > Bacteroidota > Flavobacteriia > Flavobacteriales > Flavobacteriaceae > Bizionia > Bizionia gelidisalsuginis. The sequence continues at coordinate 18,431 of NZ_VSKN01000004.1, read as the reverse complement.
TTTGAGGAATAAGATAGCGATCAATTTCATTAAAATCTTGAAGTAGTATTTGCGCCCATTTAGAGAAGGACTCAAAGGCTTCTCTCTCTCTTCTCGGTGTGAGTTCTAAGTAGCTATTATAGAACTCGAATAAGAGCTCTGTATTGGTTATAGTTTTTAGTTCTGCAAGTTCTTCTACGAACTCTTCGATACTAATAATTTTAGGGGAAAATATAGTTTTTTCTACCAGTGTAGAAAGTTCTTGTCTTAAAAATACACCAGCTCTTTTGCTAGGTAATATAAAGGTGAGATTTGAGAAATCTGCATCTCTATTATTTAAGTCATTTAACACATCAAAAATAAAACTTTTCATTGTATAAAAATAAAAAACGCTTCGGATAACCGAAGCGTTTTTTTTAAAACTTATTGAGAATGTAAGATAAACTTATTTTACAAGTTTAATATCTGTACGTCTGTTGTTTGCTCTACCACTTCTTGTAGCGTTAGAATCTATAGGAGCAACTTCACCGAAACCTTTTGCTGTTAATCTTTTAGCAGCAATTCCGTTAGCGATTAAGTAATCTCTTACTGAGTTAGCTCTTCTTTCAGATAATATCTGGTTTGAAGATTTAGCGCCAACACTATCAGTGTGACCTTCTAAAGAGAAAGAAGCATCTGGATATTCTTTTAATATCGCTGTGATGTTTTGTAACACTTCGAAAGATTGTTTTTGGAAGTTAGATTTTCCTGTGTTAAATAAAATAGTTCTTGAGTAGCTATTTAATTTATCCATAACTTCTTGAGTAGGTAATACTACTTCAGGACAACCATTATTAGCAACAGTACCAGCTTCGTTAGGACATTTGTCATCTTTATCAGCAACACCGTCACCGTCAGCATCTGGCCAAGGACATCCGTCGTTTGCTACAGCACCTGCTTCGTTAGGACATTTGTCATCTTTGTCAGCAACACCATCACCGTCAGCATCAGGACATCCGTTTAAAGATTTAAGACCTTTTACTTCTGGACAATCATCTTCACTGTCAATTACACCGTCACCGTCAGTATCAGGACAGCCGTTTAACTCAGCTAAACCAGCTTCGTTAGGACACGCATCTTTACTGTCTTCAATTCCATCACCATCAGTATCAGGACAACCGTTGAAAGCTTCTAATCCAAAAACTTCTGGACAAGCGTCGTCTTTGTCGTAGATTCCGTCACCATCACTATCTGTTCCACCAAACTTAACAGTAAAACCTGCAGAGTGTTGGAAATGTTTAGTTAAGTAATCTTCGAAAGAATGTTTGTATTTAGACTCTACAAAGAAACCTAAATTTTCAGTAAACCAATACGTTAAACCTAAAGACCCATTTAATGTTCCTGCACCGATAGCTTCTTTACCACCTGCGTTATTGTCATTGTATTTTCCTTCTTCGATCCAAGTGTAACCACCACCGATTCCGATAGCTGGCTCCAATCTTTTGCTGTTTAATAAGTCAGCGAAGTTATATTTTACATTTCCGTCCACAGCGTAGTAAGATAAGTCATTTACATGAACATCAACATCACCTGCGTTAGTTTCAAATTGTCCCCAGTTAGTGATCTTGTTGATAGATCCACCAGCTTGAACTGTAAAGTTATTACCTACATAATTAGAAACAGAAACTGTTGATAAAGAAGGTAAAATACTCCAGTGGCCTGATGCATTGAAGAATTCGTCGAAGTAATCTCCTTGTGGAGCGTCTTCTCCAACTGGATAAACGTCTACAGCGTTTATACCAAAACTGATAGCCCAAGGATTGTTTTCGTCTTGTGCATTTACATTAGAAAAGCTTACTAAAAGCATCAGTGTAAATAATAATCTGCTAAGATTTTTCATATTCAAAAAATTTTAATTTTAAGTGTTAATTAAGAAGCGAAAATAAGTTGTTATATATTATTAACAAAGACAAATATATAAAAATATTGTTTAAAGCAACTATTTATTGATTTATAATGAATGGTTCTAAATAAGTTCTAATGTTTTTCCAACTTTAATAAAGGCAGTGAGTGCTTTATCTAAATGTTCTTTAGTATGCGCAGCCGATAGTTGTACTCTTATTCTTGCTTTATCTTTTGGTACAACGGGGAAGAAAAAGCCAATAACATAAATACCTTCTTCTAAAAGTTTGTTTGCCATTGTTTGAGCTAATTTAGCATCGTAAAGCATAACGGGTACAATTGCCGAGTCGCCATCGATAATATCGAAACCAGCGTCTTTTAATCCTTTCTTTAAATAAGCCGTATTCCACTTAAGTTGCTCTAATAAACTAGTGTCGTTAGCTAGCATATCGAATACTTTTATAGAGGCGCCTACAATTGCCGGGGCCAAGGAGTTCGAAAATAAGTACGGTCTAGAACGTTGTCTTAATAATTCAATAACTTCTTTTTTAGCGGTTGTATAACCTCCCATAGCACCACCCATAGCTTTGCCAAGTGTTCCTGTAATAATGTCGATACGTCCTAAAACACCTTTTTCTTCAAGGGTTCCAATACCTGTATCGCCAATAAACCCTGTGGCGTGGCATTCGTCGATCATTACTAAAGCATCGTACTTATCTGCTAAATCGCAAATCTTATCTAATGGCGCTACAATACCGTCCATAGAAAATACACCATCGGTAACGATGATTTTAAACCGTGCTCCGTTTTCGTTGGCTGCAATAAGTTGCTTTTCTAAATCTTCCATATTGCTGTTTTCGTAGCGATATCGTGCTGCTTTACATAAACGAACACCGTCTATAATGGAAGCGTGATTTAAAGAATCTGAAATAATAGCATCTTCTTTTCCTAAAAGCGGTTCGAAAACACCTCCGTTAGCATCGAAAGCAGCGGCGTACAAAATAGTGTCTTCGGTACCGTAGAAATCGGCTATTTTTTGTTCTAATGTTTTATGAATGTCTTGAGTACCACAAATAAAACGCACTGAAGACATACCAAATCCGTGCGTATCCATAGTATCTTTGGCGGCTTGGATAACGTCGGGATGTGAGGACAAGCCCAAATAATTGTTAGCACAAAAATTTAATACGTTTTCTCCTGTATTTAAAGTGATTTCTGCACCTTGAGGAGATGTAATAATACGTTCCGTTTTAAAAAGACCATTATCTTTAATCTCTTTAATTTCGTTTTGCAAATGTTGTTGAATTTTACCGTACATGTCTTTTAGATATTTTTACAAATTTAATAATGTTTTTGCGTTAGTGGTAGTAACGACATCCTTTTTTTTAGCGCCTTTTGCGTTAAAAAAAGATATAGTGAATGACACGCCTATAAATTATTTTTTGGTAATTTATAGGAACGCCATAATTTTAACTGTAAACCTGATATTTTAATAGGTTTTAATTGAAATACTTTCGTTTATATAAACTAATATTTTCTTTGTTACTGTGAACTGCATCTCTTCTAAAACATCTTGGTAGTCTTGCAACTGGTGCTGATGTTTTGGATTAAACAACCCTGTTTTATAATCTATTATTACAACCTCGTTATTTGTATTAATAACCAAACGATCGGGACGCACGAGTTTACCCGTTTTGGTGATAATATCGCGTTCGTTATAAATGGTGTGCGTTGTGCTAAAGTAAGACTTTAATTCTGGATGGTTTATAATGCTGTCTATCGTGTTTTTTAATTCTTGCGATTGCAATGCGTTAATAGTGCCGGAGGTTAAAAATTGGTGCATTACGTTTTCTATATCGATTTCGGAGTCAATTTGAGCCATTATATCGTGCACTAAATTCCCTTTTTCTATCGCGTCTTGCTGTTTGGTGTCCCACATATACCCCGCGTTGGTAACAATGTTAATGTTGTGGTCTTCTTTGGCGGTAGATATAAACTCCGGTTGTTGTATTGTATTATTCTCTTTTAGCTTTGGTATATGTTCTCGCGTGGGGCTCCCAAAACTGTAGGAGAGCTGGTTGTCTTGCCATTCGCTAATGTTTAATAAATAGTTGATGAGTAATCCTGAATACGATTTCTCGTTAATTTCGCCCTTTTTACTAATATCTTTTTTAGCAATAATATACAGTTGTTCTACGGCACGGGTAAGTGTAACGTATAATAGATTGATGTTATCGAGTTCTAATTCGGCTTGGTGTTTTTCGTGAATTCGCAAACCTTCGTCCCCGTAAAACTCGAAATCTTTGTTATAGTTTAATAAAGTGTACTCGAAATTATTGAAGTGCTCCGGCTCTAATTTAAACCACTCTTTAGGGTCGACTTCACCATAGACGTTTTGTTGCGCATAAGGAAAAATAACCACCGGAAACTCTAGTCCTTTAGATACGTGAATGGTCATAATCTGTACGGCATCTTGATTCTCTGGAGATACAATACTCAGTTTGTCTTTTTTGTTTTCGAAATAGTCTAAGAAGCCTGAGATATCCGAGATGTTTTTTTGCGTGTATTCTAAAACTATATCTAAATAAAACTGAATGTAAGCATTCGAAACAGCAGCTAATTTAAAGGTTCGCACAATAGATTCTGCAACATCAAAAAGCCCTAACTGGATTATTTGTTTGGGATCTGCAATAATACCGAAATATTCAAAGCTCTTAAAGAACTCGTTTATAGGTAATTTAATATGGTGTTTGTAGTATTCGTGCTTATCGTTAATATTATATTTATGAGCAATAAAATCGAGAATAGTAATACGCGCCTCGTCGTTATTGGGATTGGTAAGCAGCGTTAAAACACTATTAGCAACTTGGACTTCTGGCGAATTATTAATCAACATCGTTTGTGACGAGGTTATTTTTATACCGTTAGCACTTAAATATTGAGCAATAGCAACGCCTTCGTCTTTTTTTCTGACAATGATACAGATCTCTTTTAAGGTAAACCCGTTTTCTAAACAGCTGGTAATTGTATTTAAAACGTACTCTGGGTATAACTCGTTTTTATCATCGCCGTCTTCAAAATCTATAAAGTCAATATTAACGTAGCCTTTCTCTTTTTTGGTGCTATCTTGGTGGGCAATTTCGTAGAGATTAGCGTAGTTTAAATGACTAAAAGCGTGCGCCGATAAGTATTTAAAAAAACCATTATTAAACGTAATAATATTTTGGTAACTGCGGTAATTTGCCGGTAGATTTTCTAGTTTTTGGGCCACTTGAAAAGGTTTACTCGTGGCATTAAACAAGTCTATAAACTGCTCGGCTTTTCCGCCGCGCCATCTGTAAATGGCTTGTTTCGCATCGCCAACCAACATTGCAGTGCCTTGCTCGCCTTTTAAATTTTGGCCAGATAACGTATTATCTATTAAGGGCACGAGATTGCTCCATTGCATTTCGGAAGTGTCTTGAAACTCGTCTATAAAATAATAGCGGAATTTTTCGCCCATGCGTTCGTAAATAAAGGGCGTGGGTTGATTTTTTAATTCGTCACTAATTATAGCATTGAACTCTGAAATCAACATTTTATTCTGCTCCGTTTTTATCGCGTTTAGTTCGTTATTAATGGCATTTAAAACCGATAGCGGTGTGCTGTTTTTATAAAAAGAGTTTAGGAATTTTAAATTATAGACTTCCTTTTTTATCTCGCCGTATAATTCTCCAATTCTTGGTAGTAAACTATCGATGCTATCTTTTTTATCGGCAGCTAACGTTTTAGTGTAAATTTTTACACCTTCAGCAATGTTGCTCTGTAATTGATTATCGTAAAGTCCGTTTAAGTTTAAAGCTTTCGCTTTTATAAAATGGTTGGGCAACGTGCCACGAGAAAAATCTTTAGTGTCTAAATTATTATGCGCAATGCTATCTAAAACAGAGCCGGCTTTGCTTTGTATGTTGTTTTCGGCGGTGGCGATGGCGTGTATTAAATCGGTTTTAAGTTTGCTGAAATCTGCTAAGGTTTTTCCTTCCAGTGTTTTTACGTATTTTAAATCGTTTTCGTTAATTAATAACTTCGCAATGGTATTAAAATCGCGAGCAACATCCCAGCTTTTATCGTCGTCTGCTTTTTCAAGAGCAAAATCAATGAGTACTTTGGTAAGGGCTTTATCGGTTCCGGCTTTAGAGATTAAGCGGTCTACGGCTTCGTTTAGTAAGGTTTCGGAGTCTAAATCGACTTCAAAATTTAAGGGTAATTTTAAATCGTGAGCAAACGTTCTAATCAAGCGATGATTAAATCCGTCAATCGTAGAAATATCAAACGCCGCATAATTATGCATTATGGTATTCAATATTTTTTTTGATTTAAGATGAAGTACCTCCGGTTCTATATTTAATTCTTCAGAAATAAGTGAAAAAATGGTTGAAGGTTCGCTGATAATTAAAGGATCAGAGAACTCTTTTAGAGTATCGACAATACGTTCTTTCATTTCGGCAACCGCTTTGTTAGTAAACGTAATGGCCAATATATGTTTAAACTGATCTTTAGTCGCAGACGCAAAAAGGATTTTAAGATATTCTTTTACGAGTGTAAAGGTTTTACCGCTTCCGGCCGAAGCATTATATACCGTAAAAGGCTGTAGAGTACTCATGCAGTTTTTTGTTACAAGATAAAAACAATAATCATTTTATAAGCTCAAGACCTTCTGTTTTTACCGTAAAATGAAAGGATTTTAATTTACGGGTGTTAAAGTATTATTAAAACAAAGGGATAGGGGTGTTTAAATTTTTTATTGAAGTGTTAAATTGTTAAATTTACTTTTAAGTATTATTAACCAAAAAACATACAATTATGGCTTTCGAATTACCGAAATTAAAATACGCATACGACGCTTTAGAACCAAACATAGACGCGCGTACAATGGAAATACACCACTCTAAACACCATGGAGGATATACTTCTAAATTAAATTCTGCAATTGTAGGCACAGATTTAGAAGGGAAAACAATAGAAAATATTCTATCTAATTTAGATATGGACAATAAAGCAGTACGAAATAATGGTGGAGGTTTTTATAACCACTCTTTATTTTGGGAGGTTATGAATCCAGAAGGTAGAGGACGTTTGTCTGGAGAATTAAAAGAAGCTATTGAAGCTGCTTTTGGATCTTTTGATGCGTTTAAAGATGAATTTAGTAAAGCTGCTGCTACTCAGTTTGGTTCTGGTTGGGCTTGGCTTTGTGTACATAAAGGCGGAAAAGTTGAAGTGTGCTCAACACCAAATCAAGACAATCCATTAATGCCAGACGTTAGCTGTGGCGGAACTCCTATTTTAGGATTGGATGTATGGGAACACGCTTACTATTTAAACTACCAAAATAGAAGACCAGATTATATTGAAGCATTTTTTAATGTAATTAACTGGAATGAAGTAGAGAAACGCTTCGCAAACGCTAAATAAGCAGTTTGAATTCTAGCCTGAATAGGCGACATAAAAAAAGCAGACTTTAAATTTAAAGTCTGCTTTTTTTATGTCGTTTTTTTAAATAAAAAAGGTGAACGAGAGTTCACCTTTTTTGCCCCAAATCTACCATGAACTTAACCTACTTATGTTATGGTAAGTTCAAATATAATAAATGTTTTATCTTTTTTATCTTTTTTTAGTTTAAGGGTTAATATATCCGATAAAATGCAAAGCGCTATAAATCAGTTATATCGTGTTGTAAAAATAGCGTAAGATATTTAATACGCTCTTTCCTTATTGCCTTCATAAAAATTAATAAACGCTCTGTTTACTACTCTGTTTCCTCCTGGTGTAGGGTAATCTCCTGTAAAGTACCAATCACCTAAATGATCTGGACAAGCAATATGAAGATTTTCTACGGGTTGAAAAATAATATCAATTTCAGCTTTAACAGTATCATCGCTTAAGAGCACAGATATTTTAGCTGAAATTTCTTCGGGTGTAAAAGAATCGTAAATATCCTTAACAAAGTTTTTAATCTCTGTATCTTTTAGCTCTACTTGTTGTAAACATTTTTCGTAAACGTCTTTAACAATATGCCATTTATTATTATCTTTTAAAAGTTCTAAAGCAGCGTTAAAGGCGACTAAACTCTCCAAGTTAGCCATATCTATACCGTAGCAATCTGGATAACGTATTTGTGGCGCAGACGACACAACAACTATCTTTTTAGGATGTAGTCTGTCCATCATTTTAATAATACTTTTTTTAAGCGTCGTTCCGCGTACAATACTATCGTCTATAATTACAAGATTGTCGGTGGGTTTAATAACGCCATAAGTAACATCGTAAACGTGTGCTACTAAATCATCGCGACTACTGTCTTCTGTAATAAACGTTCTTAGTTTAGCATCTTTTATGGCTATTTTTTCTATACGTGGTCTTTCTGATAAGATATCGGTTACCGCTTGCGCGCTTAAACCGCCATTTCCAGCTAAAATAGCTTTTGTTTTTTTCTTGTTTAAATGCTCTTCAACCGATTCTATCATTCCAAAAAATGAGGTTTCAGCCGTGTTTGGAATAAACGAAAATACTGTGTTTTTGGTATCATCATCAATAGCCTCTAAAACTTTCGGCATTAATAGTTTTCCTAATTTTTTTCGTTCTTGATATATTTCTGCATCACTTCCTCTAGAGAAATAGATACGCTCGAAAGAACACGATTTGCGTTCTAAGGGTTCTAATATTTTTTTAATAGATACTTTACCAGATTTCTCGGTAATAATAGCGTGCCCAGGGGGTAATTCTTTAACATCGTCAAACTCTACATTAAATGCTGTTTGAATTACAGGACGCTCTGAAGCGGTTACAACAACCTCGTCGTCTTTATAATAATACACTGGTCGGATTCCTGCTGGATCTCTTAGTACAAAAGAGTCACCATGTCCTAATAATCCTGCAATAGCATAACCACCATCCCAGTTTTTAGCAGCTCGTTTTAATATTTTAGCCACATTTAAACGGTCCGCAATTAAAGGGGAACATTCTACTTTCTTGTAGCCTTCTTTTTTTAGTTTTTTATAAATTTTATCTACAGAATCGTCTAAGAAATGTCCGATTTTTTCCATAATAGTTATGGTATCGGTATACTCTTTAGGATGCTGACCTAAGTCGATAAGGTTTTGAAACAATTCTTTAACATTCGTCATATTAAAGTTTCCGGCAAGAATAAGGTTTCTGTGCATCCAGTTGTTTTGTCTTAAAAACGGATGTACACTTTCTACACTATTTTTACCAAAGGTACCGTAACGCACGTGCCCTAGAAACAACTCGCCAATGTATGGTATGTTTCTTTTTTGTAACGCAACATCGTCATTATATTCTGGATGTGTTGTAAGCTCTGTATTAATACGGTCGTTAATTTGAGCAAAAATATCCTGAATAGGTTGCTGCTCTATAGAGCGCACGCGACTTATATAACGTTCTCCAGGTTTAGTATCTAATTTAATACTTGCAAAACCAGCACCATCTTGACCACGATTGTGTTGTTTTTCCATTAATAGATACATTTTATTTACGCCGTAAAATGCAGTCCCATATTTTTCTTTATAGAATTCTAATGGTTTTAAAAGTCTAACCATTGCAATACCGCATTCGTGTTTTAAAGCATCACTCATTGTGTAGTTGTTGTAGTAGTTGTTTATTAAGTTTTACTTCCTGTGTTACGGGAAATTAAAAAACGCGCTCCATTTAAGAGCGCGTTAGTTTAAGTTAATTTAATTTCAAATTGTGTTAAGTCTTTAAACTGTAGCAGTCTTTCGTGTATTTCTTTATCGGTTAGATTTTCCATACGTTCTGTACCAAATTTTTCGACGCAGAAGGAGGCTAACGTCGAGCCATAAATGACCGCATTTTTCATGTTTTCGAAAGAAATATCTTCGGTTTTTGCTAAATAGCCAGCAAAACCACCAGCGAAAGTGTCTCCAGCGCCCGTTGGGTCGAAAACAGCTTCTAAGGGTAGCGCAGGGGCGTAAAACACATCGTCTTTATGAAACAATAATGCGCCGTGTTCTCCTTTTTTAATAACCACGTATTGAGGGCCCATTTCGTGAATCTTTCTTGCGGCTACAACTAGAGAATATTCTCCTGTTAGTTGTCGTGCTTCTTCATCGTTAATAGTGATAACATCTACATTTTTAATGACAGACAATAAATCCTCTAAAGCAATATCCATCCAGAAATTCATAGTATCTAAAATGGCAAGCTTGGGCTTTTTATTCATTTGGTCTAAAACACCTTGTTGTACTAAAGGATGTAAGTTACCTAGCATCACTATTTCAGCATCTTTATACGCTTCGGGTACAACAGGTTTAAAGTGCTCTAAAACATTTAGCTCTGTAACTAAAGTGTCTCTAGAGTTCATATCGTTGTGGTATTTTCCACTCCAAAAGAATGTTTTACCATCTTTTACAGTTTCAATTCCAGAAAGATCAAGGTTTTTGCTCTCTAACAAATCTAAGTGCTCTTTAGGGAAATCGCCACCAATAACAGAAACTAAAGTGGCATCTATATTAAAATTGGAAGCCGATAAGCCAATGTAAGTGGCAGCACCACCAAGAATTTTGTCTGTTTTACCAAAAGGAGTTTCAATAGCATCAAAAGCGACTGTTCCTACTACAACTAATTTACTCATAAATTGTATTCTATATTTTTTGCAAAGTTACGTCTTTTTTTTTCTTACTGAAACAATGGATTTTAAAAGACTATTTTGCCAAAACTATTTTCTGCCAAAATCTGCAGGGATTTCACCCCAGGCCTTTGTTTCCCATTTTACTATGGTGGTATTATAGTCGTTATTTTTTAACCAAATTACAGCACGATCTACTAAATCGTAAACAGGCTTGTTTTTGCTGGTACGTTCTAGCTTACTATTGCAGGTTTTTTTACGTACCCAACTCATAGCCGTTTTCGAATCTGTATATAGAATGCGATCACTATTATGCTTTTTAAGAAAGCTTAAGCCGTGTACAAGTGCTAAAAACTCCCCTATATTATTGGTGCCTTGAGCAAAAGGCCCTTGTATAAATAATTGTTTTTTCGATTTGGTGTCGACGCCACGATATTCCATAATACCTGGGTTTCCACTCGATGCCGCATCCACAGCAATGGAGTTGTAATTGGGCAGGCCGATTTTTTTAAGATCAAGTCCGGACAACTCACTTTTAAACGATTTACTTTTTCCTATATAATCGAAATAATTACCTTCTAATGCTTTTTCTGCAGCAGCACGAGTCGGGAAGGATCTATATTGAGCGCCTTCAAAATTTTTAATGTGTTTTTTACACACATTCCAAGAGTCAAAAACACCTGTTTTGTGACCTTTCCAAATGGTGTAGTATTTTTTTTTCTTTGTACTCATTTGTAGTTTAGAGCCTCTCAGAAAAGAGAGAAAGCGTTAGTTGGTTTAAAAAAAAATAATTATAGTTTTTTGGAGCCAATAAAAGTAAATACAGGGCACTAAAATATTTAAAGGACGTGTTATTTTTCTGAAGTTAAAAGTTTTTCTACAACTAAAGGAAAGTGTTTCATTTCTAAATTGTGGATTTTTTCAGCAACATCATTCGCCGAATCTGTCGTTTTTACTTCGCATTTTGCCTGAAAAATGATCGCTCCATCGTCATAATTCTCGTTTACGTGATGAATTGTGATGCCAGTTTCAATTTCTTTGTTCTTTACAACCGCCTCATGAACGTGTTTTCCAAACATCCCTTTTCCGCCATATTTTGGGAGTAAAGCAGGGTGGATATTAATCACTTTATCGGGGAATTCTGCGATGATATTTTCTGGGAATTTCCATAAAAAACCAGCGAGTACAATTAGGTCTGGTTGCGATGCTTTTAAAATATTAAGGACGTCTTCGGTTTCAGTAAAAGCAATTTTATTAAAAGATAAAGCGCTAATTTTCAATTTTTTACAGCGTTCTAAAACTTTGGCACAAGGATTGTTCGTAAGCACTTGAATAACAGAAGCATTATCGCTGTTGTGAAAAAAAGTGATCAAATTTTCAGCATTAGTTCCGCCCCCGGAAGCAAAAATTACAATACGTTTCATTTACAGATATAATGTTTAAATTGTGACCACAAAAAAAAGAATAATTATTAACAATTATAGGGTAAATATCAAATAGTTAAAGTTTATTTATTAAATTACCACCACATTTTCGAAAGAAAGATGTGTTTTAAAATAAAGTTTTTTATTTTTGCCTCTTAATTAAAACTAAAAAAATTAAAATTATGTCAGACATTGCATCAAGAGTAAAAGCGATCATCGTAGACAAATTAGGTGTTGATGAAAACGAAGTTGTAACTGAAGCGAGCTTCACAAACGATTTAGGAGCAGATTCATTAGACACTGTAGAACTAATAATGGAATTCGAAAAAGAATTTGATATTCAAATTCCAGACGATCAAGCAGAAAACATTGCAACAGTTGGTCAAGCAGTATCGTATATTGAAGCTGCAAAATAAGCATTAGAAATTTATGGAATTAAAGCGAGTTGTAGTAACGGGGTTAGGAGCATTAACGCCGATAGGGAATACCAAAGATGAATTTTGGGACGCTTTATTAACTGGTAAAAGTGGTGCTGCACCAATAACCTATTTTGATACTGAAAAGTTCAAGACGAAATTCGCTTGTGAATTAAAAAACTTCAAAGCGACCGATTTTCTTGATAGAAAAGAGGCTCGTAAAATGGACAGGTTTACGCAGTACGCAATGGTCGCATCTGATGAGGCTATTGCGGACTCTAAACTAGATTTAGAAACCGTAAACAAACTGCGAGTTGGAGTGATTTGGGGAGCAGGAATTGGAGGCTTAGAAACGTTTCAGAACGAAATGTTGAACTTCTCTGAAGGCGATGGAACACCAAGATTTAATCCGTTCTTTATTCCTAAAATGATTGCAGACATTGCACCGGGTAACATATCTATTAAAAATGGATTTATGGGGCCTAATTACACAACAGTTTCGGCCTGTGCCTCTTCTGCAAATGCTATGATTGATGCCTTAAACTATATTCGTTTAGGACAGTGCGACGTTATAGTAACTGGAGGAAGTGAAGCCGCAGTAACTATTGCTGGAATGGGTGGATTTAATGCAATGCATGCTTTATCAACTAGAAATGACAGTCCTGAAACGGCATCGAGACCTTTTGATGCGACACGAGATGGATTTGTTTTGGGAGAAGGAGCAGGAGCAATAATTCTTGAAGAGTACGAACATGCTAAAGCTAGAGGGGCTACTATTTATGCCGAAGTTTTAGGTGGTGGTATGTCTTCAGACGCTTATCACATGACCGCACCACACCCAGAAGGAATTGGTGTTATCGCTGTGATGAAAAATTGTCTAGAAAACGCAGGTTTAGAACCTGAAGCAGTAGACCACATTAACACGCACGGTACATCTACACCATTGGGAGATGTTGCAGAATTAAAAGCAATTACCGAAGTGTTTGGTGCGCACGCTAAAAACATAAATATTAACTCTACAAAGTCTATGACAGGGCACTTGTTAGGAGCCGCTGGAGCTATAGAAGCTATTGCCTCTATATTATCTATTAAGCACGGTATTGTGCCTCCTACAATTAACCACACGACGGTAGACGAGAATATAAACCCAGAATTAAACCTAACCTTAAACACACCTCAAAAAAGAGACGTTAAAGTCGCAATGAGCAATACCTTCGGGTTTGGTGGGCACAATGCTTGCGTACTGTTTAAAAAATTAGATTAAATTCTCAATGAAAAGTATTCGTAACATATTCAATTCCCGTTCTAAAGACAACGGGATTTTTTTTACGACAATTTCAAAAATAATAGGATTTAAACCTAAAACCCTAGAGTATTACCAAACCGCATTTACGCACCGCTCTATGAACCTTAAAAACAATAAGGGGCATACGGTAAATTACGAGCGTTTAGAGTTTTTAGGAGACGCTATGTTGGGGTCTGTAATTGCACATCATCTGTATACAGAGGTTCCAAGTGGAGACGAAGGTTATTTAACCAAGATGCGCTCTAAAATTGTAAGTCGGGAGCACTTAAACGAAATCGGAAAAGAATTAAAACTGATAAAGTTAGTCGAAAGTAAAATACCTAAAGGTCAATTCGGTGACAATATCCACGGTAACTTATTTGAGTCTATTGTAGGCGCTATTTTATTGGATCGTGGTTATTTGTATTGTGAAAAGTTTATTTACGATAAAGTGATCGATCCTTTTGTAGACATCGAAAAACTCGAAGGTAAAGTAATTAGTTACAAAAGTCTGCTTATAGAATGGTGTCAGAAAGAGAAGAAAACCTTTAATTACAATGTCTACGAAGATACTGGTAATGATGAGGTTAAACATTTTTCTGTAAAATTATCTATAGACGATAAAGTCATAGCAAAAGCACGCGCGACGTCGAAAAAGAAAGCCGAAGAAAAAGCTTCAAAACGAGCCTTTTTTGTTTTTCAGGAAGCCATTACAAATGCATTACACGAGTAATGTTGTAGTCTATTCCGGTGTATCTATTTATAAAAACATATTGTTTACTACCGTTTAAGTTTAACGATAAGATTACATATATTAATAGGGTCTAAAAGCTAATAACATTATATTTACGCTGCAAAATAGTGTAAACAAATGGCCAATAAAAGATTAGTTTTAGATGATTTTTTCGATGACGAAGAATTTACACTTATAGGTATTCATTCCAGTTTAGAAGACTTCCGGTTGGCTTATCTAATCAATAAACATCTTCAATCACACCTGTATAGAAAGCCGTACGATATAAAAAGTGATAATTTGGCGGCGCATTATTCCATTTTTGAATGGGAGGATCAAGAGCAACTTAGGGTGTGGAATTTAGTATCTAACACGTGTAAGGTTGAAATACAACAACAACCTGATACTAGAGACTCTCTATTTGGCACAAGTAAAACTACCAAAACGTATCATTTACTGCCCGAATTTAAGCGTGTTAATTATGTCTTAAAAATAGAAAGCGAACTGCCCGAACAAGCACAAAAGCTTATATTAAACACAATTCAAGATATCAAGCAAGTCGTGATGGCTCATTTTATTGATGCCGATCTACTTAAATCAAAAGAAAATTTAATATTTAACTAATGTTGAAAAGAAAAAAGACGAAAATTGTTGCCACTTTAGGTCCAGCGACAAGCAATAAAACGGTGCTAAAGGCAATGTTAGATGCCGGAGCAAATGTATTTAGAATAAACTTTTCGCATGCAGATTACGAAGACGTAAAAGAACGCGTTAAAATGATTCGGGAGTTAAACGATGAGTTTGGCTATAACGCTTCTATTTTGGGAGATCTACAAGGCCCAAAACTGCGTGTAGGTATTATGAAAGGTGAAGTATTTGTAAATCCGGGAGACGAAATAGTTTTTGCTACAGGAAAGAAATTTGTAGGCACTAAAAAACGTGTGTATATGACCTACGATAAGTTTCCCCAAGATGCAAACCCAGGAGAACGTGTTCTTTTAGACGACGGTAAACTCATTTTTGAGGTCGTGTCTACAAACGGCGTGGACGAAGTGCTAACCAAAGTAATTCAAGGAGGACCATTGCGTTCTCGTAAAGGTGTAAACTTGCCAAATACAAATATTTCTCAGCCCGCATTAACAGAAAAAGATATTGAAGACGCCATTTTTGCGTGCGAATTGGAAGTCGATTGGATGGCCTTATCTTTCGTGCGTCACGCCGAAGATTTAATGTTACTGCAAGAGTTAATCAAAAAGCACAGCGCTCATAAAATACCTATTATAGCTAAAATCGAAAAACCGGAAGCGGTAGAAAATATAGATAAAATTGTGGCCTATTGCGACGGGTTAATGGTTGCAAGAGGTGATTTAGGAGTTGAAATTCCAGCGGAAGAAGTCCCGTTAATTCAAAAGAAACTGGTGCGTAAGGCAAAAAGTGCTAGAATTCCAGTAATTATTGCCACACAAATGATGGAAACAATGATTACTAGCTTAACGCCAACCCGTGCCGAAGTTAACGATGTTGCCAACTCTGTAATGGATGGCGCCGATGCCGTAATGTTATCTGGCGAAACCAGCGTTGGTCAATACCCAGTGGAGGTTATTCAGCAAATGACCAATATAATCACCAGTGTCGAAGACTCAGATTTAATTAAAGTGCCGCAATCGCCACCACACATACGTACTAAGCGATTCATTACAAAATCCATCTGTTATCACGCGGCTTTAATGGCGAACGATATCAATGCAAAAGCGATTACAACCCTTACAAACAGTGGGTATACGGCGTTTCAAATTTCTGCATGGAGACCAAGTGCGCACATATTGGTGTTTACGTCCAACAAGCGTATTTTAACACAATTAAGCTTGCTTTGGGGTGTTAAAGCGTTCCATTACGAAAAATTTGTAAGCACCGACGAAACAATCGAAGACGTTAATAATTTTGCCTTAGACCAAGGCTTTGTTAGCAAAGGCGATATGTTGGTAAGTCTAGCGGCAATGCCAATTCAAGATAAGGGAATGGTAAATACGTTGCGTGTTTCCGAAATTTAGGAGTATTAGGGCGTTTCCATTTTAATACTTAAACTGGACCGCGCTATACACTATATCTTTTGCAGAAAAAGCAAAAGGATGCCGTTACTATCGCTAACGCAAATCAATTAAAACCCGAATTTAAGCTGTACACTTACCGTTTTAGATTCGGGTTCTTTTTTAGTTTTTTCTGTGTTTAAATTAGATAATGAAATACCTAATAAACGCACCGAATTATCTAATTTTTCTTGATATAAAAGTTCCTTCGCGGTTTCTAAAAGTAAGTGCTTATCGCTGATAAAATAAGGCAGTGTTTTACTGCGCGTATGTAGAGAGAAATCACTGTATTTAATCTTAAGCGTAATTGTTTTTCCAGCCACTTTATTCGCTTTTAAACGCTTAGAAACTTCCTCAGCAATATGTTCTAATTTTTCAAGCATAAATATTTCTGACGATAAATTAGTGCTAAAAGTGCGTTCTGCAGCTAAACTTTTTCGTGTTCTATTTGGCTTTACTTCGCTATTATGAATACCGCGAACTACATAGTAGTAATAGCGTCCCGATTTACCAAAATGAGAGTGTAAAAACTCTAGGCTTTTTGTTTTTAAATCCGTGCCAGTAAAAATGCCTTTTTGGTACATTTTTTCGGCAGTAACTTTTCCAATACCATAAAATTTACGGATATCTAAAGTTTCCAAAAAGTCTAAAACTTCCTCTGGATTAACCGTTTTTTGTCCGTTAGGTTTATTATAATCACTAGCCACTTTGGCAATAAATTTATTAATGGAAATCCCAGCCGATGCTGTTAAGCCCACGTCATTTAAAATGCGGGCTCTAATCTCTTCAGCAATAAGAGACGCGCTTGGATTTCCTTTTTTATTCTCGGTAACATCCAAATAGGCCTCATCTAAAGATAGTGGCTCTACTAAATCAGTATACTCATAAAAGATTTTGCGTACTTGAGAGGAGATCTCTTTATAGCGATCGAAGCGTGGTGGAACAAATATGAGATGGGGACAATTACGTTTAGCCATTACACCACTCATCGCACTTCGAACGCCATACTTTCTAGCTTCATAATTGGCTGCCGCTACTACACCTCGATTACCGCTACCGCCAACCGCCAATGGTTTACCGCTTAGTTCAGGATTATCCATCTGCTCGACAGAGGCATAAAAGGCGTCCATATCGACATGAATAATTTTTCTGAGTGGTAAGGCTTCGGCCATAATTAAATATTAAAACTCAAAAATACTATATCTTTGGTTCAAATACGAAAAGTGCGCTTATTTAGAAGAGTATTTATCACCTTTTAAAGGCTAAAATGATATTATAATGATAGAAATAGAACGTAAATTTTTAGTTAATTCTTTAGCTTATAAGGCCGAAGCGTTTAAGGAAACACAAATTATTCAAGGGTTTCTAAACACCCATAAAGAGCGAACGGTGCGTGTTAGGTTAAAAGGCGATGTCGGCTTTATTACAGTTAAAGGAACGTCTTCAAGCAATGGATTATCGCGTTTTGAATGGGAGAAAGAAATTTCTAAATCGGATGCCGAGTCTCTTTTACAGTTATGTGAGGACGGCGTGATTAGTAAAGTAAGATACGAGGTAAACGTGGGTAACCATATCTACGAAATTGACGAGTTTTCTGGTGCTAATTCAGGATTGGTAATTGCCGAAGTTGAATTAGATTCAGAAACAGAATCCTTTACAAAACCGGAGTGGTTAGGAGCGGAAGTGACAGGAGATATAAAATATTACAATTCGCAATTAAGTAATCATCCGTTTTGTAATTGGTAGCGTTTTGATTTTTATAACTATATAGGTTTTGCAGTACTTAATAATAAAAAAGCCACATCAATTAAGATGTGGCTTTTTGGTTTTTTGATTTTATTGTTGGTTAAAGTAGTACTTAATTACTGTTAGGTCCACCACTTTTAATAGTGAATTGAGAACGTCTGTTTTGTTGATGTTGCGCTTCAGTACAGTTTGTACCGCACTGCACTGCAGGCTCACTTTCTCCTTTGCCTTCTCCTGTT
>NZ_VSKN01000049.1:0-4221 GCF_008086185.1 Bizionia gelidisalsuginis | reverse complement strand
CAGCAACTTTCGATCTTACCGTTTTATCAGTAGACGATGCGAGTATAACAATGACGCCAACGTGCGACGGCGGTATTGTCGATACAGAAGCAACACCAGGCGGAACGTATGTGTTTAACCCAGTACCAACGGATGGCGCTGTAATAGATGCTACCACAGGGACCGTTTCTGGCGGACAACCAAATACGACTTACGAAGTAGAATACACAACAAACGGTGCGTGTCCAGCAACTGAAATTTACTCGTTAACCAGTTACCCATTACCAACGGTGGTAACACCAACAGTATTAGGGGTTTGTGATGATGCCACACCAGATGGTTTTACAGAAATTGATTTAAGCATTAAAAATGGTGAAATTTCAGGTGGAAACCCGAACTACTCGGTAACGTATTATCTTACTCAGGCAGATGCCGATGCGCAAGCTAATCCATTACCAATACCCTACACGAATGTTACTAATCCGCAAATTGTATTTGTAAATGTTGAAGATATTACTACCTCTTGTAGTGATACGACACCATTAACACTACAAGTAGAAGATGCTCCAGTAGCATTTACACCAACACCATTAGAATATTGCGATCCAGACAGCGATGGTTTTGGAGTGTTTACGCTAAGCGATGCAGATTCAGAAATAAATGGCGGTGATAACACCTTAGTAATAACGTACCACGAAACGTTATCAGATTCTGAAAATGATGTTAACCCATTAGCAAGTCCGTATAACAATATTGTAGTGAATCAGCAAACGATCTACGTGCGTATTGAGAGTCCGACGATTTCTACTAATTGTGCGAGTTTCGTAGAATTAATATTAATTGTAAACCCAACACCAGAGATAATCGACCCAACACCATTGGAAGTGTGTGACGATAACGCCGATGGTTATGCGACTTTCGATTTACCAACAAAAAACACAGAGATTCTAAACGGATTAGACCCGACGTTATATACCGTAACTTTTTACGAGTCTGAGGCAAATGCGCTACTACCAAATAACGCTATCGCATCACCAAATGCTTATGTTAATATCGTTCAAGACATGCAAACGCTATGGGTACGTGTAGAAGACAGTGCCACAGGGTGTTTCTCAATAACGACTTTAGATATTATTGTAAACCCATTACCAGTTTTAGTACAGCCAACGCCATTAACGCTTTGTGACTATGTTACTCCAAACGATGGTGCAGAACCGTTTACTTTAGAAGATGCCAACGCAGAAATTTTAGGAGGACTAACAGGAATTACATTGAGTTACCACTTAACACAAGTTGGAGCCGATACCGATACAGATGAAATTTTTAGCCCGTATGTAAATACAAGTAATGCACAAACTATTTATATCCGTGCAGAAAATAACGTTACAGGATGTGTCAATACTATTACTTTAGATTTACGTGTAACACCAACACCATCGCCAGTTGCAAACCCAGATCCATTGGAAGTTTGTGATGATGATAATGATGGTTTTGCGCAGTTCGATATTTATAGCCAGTCAACAATCATTCAAAACGGAGAAACAGGAGTAACGGTAACGTACCACGAAACCTTAGCAAATGCTGAAGCAGGAACAAGTCCGTTAGCAAACTTTTACAATAATATTATTGCCAATTTGCAAACAATATATGTACGTGTAGAAAATACAGGAGTTGCGCCAACACCAGGAACAGGATGTTATACAATTGTAGAGTTAGACTTGGTGGTGTTACCATCGCCAGTAGTACCATTAGATATTGAAGACTATGTTATTTGTGATGATAATGGAGATGGCTTTGCACAATTTGATTTTGATGCAGTGATTTCACCAGAAGTTTATGGTACACAATCGCAAGCAGATTTTACATTAACCTACCACGTGTCTCAAGCCGATGCTGATTCAGGAAACGATCCTATTGTAAATTCTTCAAACTATACCAATGCGGTAAACCCTCAAACGATTTATATTCGTTTATCGAGTAACGGCAATGGTTGTGTAAGTACAGGATCGTTTGTTATAGAAGTGGCTTTTCCACCCGTATTAAATCCTAATTACGATAATACGTTATCACAATGTGATGATTTAGATGCCGATTACCACGAAGATAATGATGGCTTTACGGCTTTCGATTTAACCGTTGAAGACTCAGAAATAGTAAATGGTAACCCAAGTTGGACTGTAGACTATTACACCACTTTGGCTGATGCGCAAGCAGGCACCAATATGATTCCAGATCCAACAGACTTTACCAATACGGTAATGGGACCACAAACATTATTTGTAGTAGTAACTGATGGAGATACTGGATGTATCTCATACACAACCGTTACTATTCGTGTATTAAATAATCCATCGCCAGGAGAAGATCCAGCCGATATTATTTTATGCGACGATAACGCGACTGGCGATATGATTGAAGTCTTCGACTTAACAGTAAACGAGACTTATATTATTAACGGTGAAGATGCTAGTAACCCAATACACTTAAGTTACTATACTAGTGAAGACGCTGCCGTAACAGGTACCAATGCTATTGTAGATCCAACCCAACACAGTAACGAAGATCCTAATAACGCTGGTGTTGCCATTAACCCACAAACTATTTATGTGCGTGTAACAAATGGAGACGATGTAACCGGATTAAACGGAACAGGGTGTTACAGTTTAGAAGATTTCGACTTAATAGTAAACCCATTACCAGACGTAGTACCGGTAGCGGATTACATTATTTGTGAATTGAATAATGACGGCGTTGCACAGTTTGATTTCACAACAATGACCGGTGAGATTTTAAACGGACAAGATCCCGCAGTATTTACAGTAACGTATCACGAAACGATAGCGGAGGCCGAACAAGGTATCAATGCATTAACAACATTGTACACTAACACCAGTAATCCGCAAGAGATTTTTGTAAACATTACCAATACAGATACAGGCTGTGATATTGCAACGGTAAGCTTTATGATTGAAGTACAAGAAGCAGCACAAGCAAATCCAGATTTAGTACCAATTGTTTATGAGATCTGTGATGATGAAATGGATTTTGATGGTGATACCACAAATAACACCGCACAATTTGATTTAGCAACACAAAACGAATTTGTATTAGACGGACAAGATCCTGTAAGCTATACGGTGAGTTATTACGATAACCAACTAGATGCCGATGCCGGAACCAATGCCTTACCATTTCTATACGAAAACACAGTAAACCCACAAGTTATTATTGTGCGTGTAGATAATGATACACTAGTAGATGATGGTACGGGCACTGGAACAATGGAAG
This sequence comes from Bizionia gelidisalsuginis, assembly GCF_008086185.1. NCBI lineage: Bacteria > Pseudomonadati > Bacteroidota > Flavobacteriia > Flavobacteriales > Flavobacteriaceae > Bizionia > Bizionia gelidisalsuginis. The sequence goes on along the minus strand of NZ_VSKN01000049.1, from coordinate 954 downwards.
ACAGCTCACAATGTTTTGAAACGGCAACGTTAACATTACAAGTGAATATGTTACCGTCTTTCGATTTAGACGCTACGTATTTATTATGTGTAAACACCAACGGAACAGAAGTCGTTAATGTACCAGTAATAGACACCGGCTTAGATGCAACACAATACACATTCGAGTGGAGTTATAACGGTACTGTTTTACCAGCAGAAACAGCCCCAGCATTAACCCCAACACAAGGCGGAACGTATAGCGTTGTAGTAACCGATGTGACATCAAGTGGCGCAACACAATGTTCAAGTACAGAGAGTACACTAGTAGAAGAAAGTGAGCCTCCAGTATTAACAACAGAAGTAACCACTTTAGCTTTTGCAAATGAACACGCAATAGACGCTACAGCGACAGGAAACGGAATTGCCGTTTATGAGTTTAGTATCGATGGCGGCGCTTGGGAAATCGGGGTATTAACTGCTAGTGGTTCTTATAGCTATACCTTTAATAATGTATCGGCAGGAGAGCACGTTATCACAGCAAGAGATGCTAACGGATGTGGAGAAGCGAGTGAAATAGTATTAGTAATGGATTACCCATTATACTTTACACCAAACGGTGATGGTTACCATGATACTTGGAACATCTATGGTGTGGAGAGTCAGCCAGATGCTAAAATATTTATCTTCGACCGATTTGGAAAACTGTTAAAACAATTAAGTCCAACAGGCTCAGGCTGGGATGGAACGTACAACGGAAACCCAATGCCAACAAGCGACTATTGGTTTACTGTAGATTACAGAGAGCCAGGCACAGATAATAAGAAAAGCTTTAAAGCGCACTTTACACTAAAGCGCTAAAAGCGATATAATAATCACATAGAATACACCAAAAAAACCTGAACAGTACTGTTCAGGTTTTTTTTATGCCTATAGTTAAACTTATGCGTTTTGTTGTTTTGTTAGAGCTGTAGGG
>NZ_VSKN01000048.1:0-4656 GCF_008086185.1 Bizionia gelidisalsuginis | reverse complement strand
TTCTTTTTCTTTTTTGCATTGCCCAAAAAAGAAACAAAAAAGTCTAGGCTTACGACCCTCTATCTAAATTTATCATTCTGCCCCTAAATTTTAGGAACTCGCTAGAGTGATCTGTTATCAATTCCTATTGCATACTGTGTTTCTCGATGAGTATTTCTGCGGGGAGTGCTTATTTTGAAACACAGCGGCCAGCGGCCAGAAGCAACCGTTAGTTTGGGATTCACCTCTTTTAACCCATTAATTTCTGGTTACTTAGCACTCCGCCTACGGATAATACGTAAATGATATAATGTTAGTTATTGCTATGAAAGCGATTAGTCCTATTTTTACGTTACGATTGATAACCCTAAATGCGTACTAAATGCTGGAGAAAAAATGGTTTGTTTTATATGTGAAACTCAATCACGAGAAGAAGGTTGAAAAGCGCATTAATGCTTGGAGTGATGATATCGTGGCGTTTTGTCCCACGCGCATTGAAGAACGTGTTTGGAGCGATCGTAAGAAAAAAATAGAAGTCCCTTTATTGCCGCGAATGGTCTTTATTCACGCTACAGAAAAAGAACGTAACAGGGTTTTCGACATCCCTTTCACTATGCGGTATTTGTACGATCAAGGGGAGGCTGGTATTGTAAGAGATGTAGAAATAGCGCATTTAAAATCCATATTAGAAACGCCGAATATTACCTCGCATACAGTAGAAACATTTACACCAGGCGAAACACTTCAATTAGATACCTTTGGTCTAGAGAATCAAGAAGGAACTATTGTAAAAACTACCAAAAATAACCTTTGGGTTGTTTTGAGGTCTGTGGGATTTGTTGTAAAATTGCAAATTAATCAATAAACCACACGTTTTTTTAAACCATTGCAGTGAAAAAATAGTAAGATTTCAACTAAAAATCGCAAGAAGTAAATTAGTAATAGTACTCATCGCTGTAGACTATCCTACCTAATTTATCCCTCCTTCTTCCCTAACTCTAGTTTTTTGTTTTTCTAATGATAACGTCGCTGTTTTCATTAGGGAAAGCGCACTTATTTTTCAACCCTACAATCGTTTTAACTTTCAGTGGTTAGGATTGGGTTTCTTTTAGGGCACCGTTATGTGCTTTATTGAGCCTCTTTTTCGGGCATTTGTTATGTAACAAGTGACGGCGAAGCCATGGTTATAGCGCAGTTTTTAGACCTGCTATAGCGCCATTATTAAGGTATGGGCTTTTAAAAGTGTGAAGACAGCATTAGAATTCTAACCTTAAAGAAAGACGCTAATAAACCCGATCTATAATTCAAAATTAAAGAGACCTAGAAAAACAGTATGTCGTTAAGTACGTTACGATGTTTCGTTTTTAACACCCTATTTCAAGAAATAGTCGTCTTTTAAACGTTTTACTTACACCTATCACTTTTGTATTGAAATTAGTATTAAACCAGCTTATATTAGTAACGATTCATTGTGCCGTCCTTACCTACGGTGCTCCACATACCAGCGCATTTATGTTAACCCTTAGTCGTAAATACGCTTATTACCGCTTACCTAATTAACACATCGCTACCGTGATAACACACAATCCTTTATCAATGATTTTAGAAACGTTTCCCAAGAGCCACTCAGAGGTTACCGCTTTTTTAGTTGAGTTCAAGCTGTTATCTGCTTGTTGTACCCTATTATTTTCTTTGGTCGTCACCGTAATCGTGATGCCAAAAGTGATCTTAATCAGTAAAAAGAAAAATTTAACGGCGCAACCCAATGAGCGCACCTCCCATAAAGGTATTGTCCCTACTCTTGGTGGTATAGGTGTTTTTACCGGCTTGCTCTTAACGGCAAACGTCGCCGCTGTTTTATTCGCTAATTATAGTCAGTTAATCGATTTAGTAATATTTAATATTTTGGTATTGATGCTTTTATTAGTCGGTATTTCTGATGATATTATGACCATTGCCCCACGCCGAAAATTCTTTTTTCAGCTGCTTATCGCTTTTCTTTTTGTTTTAGGAACCAACATACACATTGATTCCTTTGGAGGGCTTTTTGGTATACAGCAACTTCCCGTGCTTTTTGCTATAGGTTTTTCTGTGTTTGTTATTGTTTTAATTATTAATGCCTACAATTTAATTGATGGGATCGATGGTTTAGCCGGAGCATTAGGAACCTTAATTTCGATGGTTATGGCATTGGTTTTCTTTTATAGTGACTACTTTTTTTATAGTCTTATCTCCTTATCACTGGTAGGAGCGTTGGTCGGTTTTTTGATTTATAATTTTTCATTGCGTCGGAAAATCTTTTTAGGCGACACGGGTTCTATGGTCGTTGGTTTTGTACTCGCCTTTCAAATTATTTTATATTTAGAACTTAGCGCTCAACAACCCGAAATGCTTGTGTTTAAAAATGCACCCGTGTTTGTTTTGGCCTTACTCTCCTATCCGTTAATAGATACCTTACGGGTCTTTTGCATTCGTATTAGAAATAAACGCAGTCCGTTTTCGGCCGATAGATGCCATATTCACCACCGTTTAATAGATCTTGGATTGCCTCACAAATGGGCCACCGTGTTTATTTCGGTGTACACCCTTATGGTTACTGTTTTAGCCTTTGCACTTAACGATTTACCCATACATACGGCTTTCGCCATTATGCTTCCTGTCGCTATGGTATTATTACTACTGCCGTTTACAGTACACCTTAACGACGGAAAGTTTAGTGTTGGGTTACCAGGTTTATAATACGATGGCTACCGAGGGCAGTACTAACCGCGATTACTTCAACATAAAATAAAATTAAAACGATGACATCACAACTATGAGAATAGCTATAATAGGTTTAGGTTATGTGGGCTTACCACTAGCACGATTGTTTGCAACGAAATATCCGGTTATTGGGTTTGATATTAACAGCGCCCGCGTTTTAGAATTGCAGCACGGTACAGACAGTACTTTAGAAGTAGAAGATACCGTTTTAAAAGCCGTTTCTGTAAGTGACCCAGAGGCACTATTGCAAGAGGACGGTGCGACGGGATTATACTGTACCACCACCCTAGAGCATATTGCTTCTTGTACGCATTATATTATTACGGTGCCTACGCCCGTAGATAAAAATAACAGACCCGATTTAACGCCCTTATTTAAGGCGAGTGAAACGGTAGGTAAAGTCCTAAAAAAAGGAGATACCGTTATTTACGAATCTACGGTGTACCCTGGGGCGACCGAAGAGGAATGCATTCCTGTGTTAGAACAGTTTAGCGGCTTAACCTTTAACACCGATTTTTTTGCCGGCTATTCTCCAGAGCGTATTAATCCGGGAGATAAAGAGCACACGGTAGACAAAATATTAAAAGTTACTTCTGGATCGACTCCAGAGGCCGGCCAACAAATAGACGCCCTTTATAAGAGTGTGATTACCGCTGGGACGCATTTAGCACCTAGTATAAAAGTGGCCGAAGCAGCGAAAGTTATAGAAAATGCACAGCGCGATATTAATATTGCCTTTGTTAATGAGCTTGCAAAAATATTTAACCGTTTAGAGATCAATACCAACGACGTGCTGGAAGCGGCAGCGACGAAATGGAATTTCCTACCCTTTAAACCGGGGTTAGTGGGCGGACATTGTATTGGTGTCGACCCGTATTACTTGGCGCAAAAAGCACAAGAAGTAGGGTATCACCCCGAAATTATATTGGCAGGGCGTCGAATGAACGATTCTATGGGGGCTTATGTCGCCTCAGAAGTTGTGAAATTAATGCTGGCAAACGATGTAAAAGTAAAAGGTGCTAACGTGTTAATGCTTGGTATAACTTTTAAAGAAAACTGCCCCGATGTGCGCAACACAAAAGTGGTAGATGTGGTTCGTGAATTAGAAACCTACGGAATGACGGTTACTATTTACGATCCGCTAGCCTCTCCAGCACACGTGCAACACGAATACCAATTACAAACCGTACAATCGCCGCCTAAAGGTCGTTTTGAAGCTGTGGTACTAGCCGTAGCGCACAACGAATTTTTAACTGCCGATTTAAATAGTCTGAAAGCCGAAAAGGGGATTGTTTATGATGTGAAAGGGGTTTTGGAAAATGCAGAGGGCCGTTTGTAATTTAATTAGGAAGTGCGCTATGTCTTTACCCCAACCCTAAAGGGAGGAAATTGAACGTAATTAGAACGTTTTACAATCTAATTTGTACCTAAATCTTAAATGGCCTACTTTTCGTAGGCGTAGCAAAACAAGTAAAAGCTGCAGCGGCTGGCAGTGGAGGATGGCCTAGTGCAGCGGTTGCCATCCGCACGATAAGGGTTTTACGCCGTTTTCAAGCGTACTAAAATCAGCCTAGATTTTTTTGGTTCGTTTTTTCATTAATGGAAAAAATGAACATTAGAAAGTGCATAGTGAGTGGTAAACAGTGAATGGTTTTGATTGTGGTTCAAATAGAGCCTATCTCAATTTTTTTACCCCAACGCTAAAGGGTGGGAATTGAACGTAATTAGATAGTTTTCTTTACTTTTTATAATTGTTTTAATTTTGGTTTAAATAGTGTGTGCTGGTGCTTTAAGATTGATCTGGCTTATTATTCTTTTTCTTTTTTGCATTGCCCAAAAAAGAAACAAAAAAGTCTAGGCTTACGACCCTCTATCTAAATTTATCATTCTGCCCCTAAATTTTAGGAACTCGCT
>NZ_VSKN01000047.1:0-4792 GCF_008086185.1 Bizionia gelidisalsuginis | reverse complement strand
TATTGAAGAAGCTATAAATACAGAAAAATCGCATAGACCAGAACTTCTCGCTAACGGAGATACCCATAGACAGTTGCTGGCCAGGAGTCGATATCTGCTATTTAAACCAAAGACCAAATGGACTGCAGGACAAATAGAAAGAGCAGAAATATTGTTTAAGCTTCATCCAACTATTGAAAAAGCCTATAAGTTAGCTCAAGCACTAAGTTATATATATGAAAACAATACGAATAAAGATGTAGCAAGACTAAAATTGGCTCAGTGGTATAACGAAGTAGAAAACTCAAATTTTAAGTCCTTCAATACCATTGCAAGGTCTATACAAATCCATTACAAACCAATTTTGAATTATTTTAACAACAGGAGCACCAATGCTTCCGCGGAATCTTTTAATGCAAAAATCAAAGAGTTCAGGTCGATGTTTACAGGCGTAAGAGATGTTAAGTTTTTCTTGTTTAGACTTACTAAATTATATGCCTAATTTATGTCACTCCCCAAAAATATTCCTTGATCCGGGAGTAGGGGAGGTGAAAGTTTAAACAAGTAGCGAAATTGGTAGTGCTAACTTTTGTTTTTTCTGCAAATCGTGTGAAAATAAAAAAACCAACATTTACAAAAGCTTTGTAAATGTTGGTTTTAGTAGTGACCTCGACTGGATTCAAACCAGTAACCTCTTGAGCCGGAATCAAGATATGGGCTATTTGTTAAGTACTTGTATTATATGTCTTTTATACTGTTTTAAGGGTGTTCAAGAGTTTTTGTATATGTTTGTTGATATCTATTATTGGTCTATTATTAAGTTTCGTGGGCAAATCGTGGGCAAATGATTATATTTGATAAAAATTTAAAATAATGAGTTTTAGGATTTCAATTGTATTAGATCGTAGAGGAAAAACAGGGAAAGAAGATGAAGCAAAAAAATGCCCAGTTAAATTAAGAGTGTTTAGTAAAGCTCTAAAAAAAGATAAACGTTATAATTTAGATATGAATTTAACTAAAGCTGAGTTTGATACTATTTGGATAAATGCAGATAATAAAGCATTAAGAAGTTCTAATAAAGAAACTCGTTTAAAATTACAAGCTATAGAAAATAGAGCAAATGAAGAAGCAAATGCAATGAGTGTTTTTGATTTTGCGAAATTTGAACTTAAACTATTTAGGAAAGCCTCAGATAAAAATAATGTTTATTATCATTTTCATTTAGCTATTGATAAAAATCTTGAAAATGATAAAATAAGTACTGCTGAAAGTTTTAGGTATACCCTAAACTCTCTGAAAAATTTTAGCGAAAAAATTAAAAAATGTCCTATAGAGAGGTTAACATTTCAAGCTATTGATGTTGACTGGTTGAAAGATTATGAAAAAGATATGATAGCTAATGGAAAAAGCTTTACAACCGTATCTATTTATACTAGAACTTTAAGAGTAATTTTCAACAATGCCATTGCCGTTAACGACTTAAATAATGAGCATTATCCATTTGGTAAAAATAAGTATAAAATTTTGAGAACTAAAAAAGTAAAGAAAGCTTTAAGTTCTTTAGAGTTAAAAACATTGTTTAAAGCCAAACCTGATAATAGTAATGAACAGAAAGCTAAAGATTTCTGGTTTTTTAGTTATGCGTGTAATGGAATGAATTTAAAAGATATTGCTCTACTTAAATATTCCGATATCAAAGGAGACCAATTTTCATATTATAGAGCCAAAACATTTGATAAGACTGCCGAAAAAACGGTAATAACAATTTATCTAACAGAATTTACTAATGGTGTGATTTCGAATTATGGAATTAAAGATAAAAGTGGATATGTATTTAATATTGTTGATAACAATGACGACAGCACAGTTCAGTATAAAAAAATTAAGAACTTTACACGTTACCTCAATGACCATATAAAACGAATAGCCAAAGCGAATGCATTACCTGAAGATATATCTACCTATTGGGCTCGCCACAGTTTTGCTACAAACTCTGTGCGTAAAGGTGCATCTATGGAGTTTATCAGTGAGGCTTTAAACCATAGTGACCTTAGTGTAACTAAAAGCTACTTTGCAGGCTTCGAAGATAAAACTAAAAAAGATTTTGCTAACTCAATAATGGATTTTTAAATTTAATAGAATGCTTAAAAAATTAGATAACACTCATAGTTTCTCAATGTCTGAATTTATTGAGGAGGCCAGTAAGCCTAGAAATGAAATTCAAATAATTAAAGAATACGAAAAATATATTTTGTTAATTAAAAAACATTTAACTAATGATAAATACTATGATGATTGGATAAAATACATCAATCAACAGATTCACTTATCACTGCCAGATGAAGTAAAAGATAATTGTAAGAAGTGTAAAGGTGATATTAAAATTGAGAATGAAAAAACTTGTGAAATATATTATATTCGAGCAGGAACTCCGCTTAGTACTTCTATTATGTTCTACGTAAGTTATATTGAAAATAACAGCCATTTATTTAAATCCAAAGAATTAATATTAGAATTAACATATAAGTTTTTTGAACATTTTAGATTTAATAATGGGGAATTATCCTTTGATGGCGAAGCATTTGATAATATTTTATTAAATCAGACTATACTTCTATTACGTGAGCTTTATTCCAAAATGAAAACCAAGGAAGCAATAAAAAAACTTAATGAAAGTCTTGAAGATTTAGAAACTCATAAGGTTATGGCTAAATTTACAGATAGAATTTTATTTGATTTTACAAATCCTCAAATAAAATTTTTTAAAAAACAGTTAAGGTATTATGAAAAGAAGTTGTTAACAGAATCATTATCTAATAATAATAATAATAATAAATTAATTAATGATGAAAGTTTTAATTATAATAAATATACTAATGTATTTCACAAATTGATGAGTATTCAGGAGGCGGTTGATCACTTTCAAATATTCACAATCAAAAACAGTAAAAATGGCAAGCCTTTTTTAACAGATAAGGAGTTCGATATCTTTATTAAAAAAGCGTTTTGCGGAATGACAGATTTACCAAAGCAAAGTTTTAATAAAACGGCTAAAGGAGAGAAGTTTATAATTCAACATAGGTTCAGAGAGTTTTACGATAATTATTGCGATTATTTTGGAACAGGTCAAGTTTCAGGTGTTTTTATTAAACTTTTGACTGATAATTTTAATGGTTGGGATTATAATAACGTAAAGAATAATTTTAATAAAAAGCCGAAAAGAACGATTAAACTACTATAGTTATTACTCTAACTACAATAGTTATTACCACAACTACAGAACTTCATAAACCCTCATAACAACCGACTATCCTTGTACTATTATTAATTTAAAATAGTATAAAAATGATAGCATTTGAACAAACGCAACAAGATGTTGCAGAGGTTAAAAGAGACCTTAAAGAATTAAAAGCCTTATTGCTAAATAGGGCAGAAACACAACCTCAAACGGACTTCCCAAAAACTATTGATGAAATAGTTGAGTTAACTGGTTATACCAAACCAACACTCTATGGTTACTGTCAAAAAAATCAAATTCCTTACCACAAAAAAAATGGACGATTATTCTTCTTTCAATCCGAAATAATAGATTGGATAAAACTAGGGAAGCAAAAAACCATTATAGAAGTTGCAGCAGATGCTGATGCTTTTTTGTCTAACAAGAGCAAAAGACTTAGATAATGGTATATAAAGAAACACTAAGTACAACGTATGTAGCGACTCATAAACCTGATGGTTTAGCAGATCTAGAAGAACTCTATAAAGACTTGTCAACGACGAGTATTAACGATAATTCTCCATTTTCATTACAAACAAAAAATCACTTATTAATGAAAGTAGAAATGATTATTAAAAAACTTCAATACAAACCGAGATTACCACTTTATCAAATAGAAAAAGAGATAACAGAAATTTGTAAAAGAGACAAATCTACTCATGGCGTAGTCATTAAGGTTTTATTTTTCTCAAAATTTGGAGTTATCGATGATTCTCGATTGTCTCACTTAAAAGTAAATGTATAGTTATGGAAGATAAATATTTACGAATAGGTACAACGTATTACAAACACGTAAAGATGCCATTAAACAGTACTGATACTATTAAAATGTTAGTGCCATGGTCCAAGAATGAAATAGCGACAGATTACGATAAAGAATTTGTGAAAAATATAGATAAGTATGACGGTTTTTGTTTGATACCCTCACACACAAACTACCAATTTGTTATCAATGGGTTTTATAATAAATATGAGAATTTAGAACATCAAATGACTGAAGGTAGTTTTACAGAAACCGAAAAGTTTCTAAAACATATTTTCGGCGAACAATATGAAATGGGCTTAGATTATATTAGTATTCTATGGCAGAATCCAACGCAGGTATTACCTATTTTGTGTCTTGTAAGTAATGAGCGTAATACAGGTAAAACTACTTTTATTAATTGGATGAAGCTTATATTTCAAAACAATATGACCATTAATAATAATGAGGATTTTAGAAGTAGGTTTAATTCTGACTGGGCTTCAAAATTAATTATTGCAGTTGATGAAGTGCTACTAGACAAAAGAGAGGATAGTGGATGTGCTAATTTAGCGGACAGTACAAGTTAAGCATAAAGTCTTACATTTAACTTATGACACAAGAGCGAAAGAAATATGATCCAGCTTTTAAACGACAAGCTGTAGAATTAAGTAAGGACAGAAAGAACCTGTCAGAACTAGCAAGAGAACTAGGTATCAAGGTTACTCTTTTATACAAGTGGCGTAAAGAATTTGAAGCTTTTGAATCGGGAAGTTTCCCAGGCAATGGTAATT
>NZ_VSKN01000046.1:0-2500 GCF_008086185.1 Bizionia gelidisalsuginis | reverse complement strand
CTCAGGATACCACTATCTTAACGCTCTTTACTTATACGGGACTATCACCCTCTTTGGTTCCTCTTTCCAAAGGATTCTAATTCATTACGCCTCGAATATCGTGGTCCTACAACCCCAGCAATGCCGTAACATTACTGGTTTGGGCTAATCCGCGTTCGCTCGCCACTACTAACGGAATCACTTTTGTTTTCTTCTCCTCCGGGTACTTAGATGTTTCAGTTCTCCGGGTTTGCTCCTATTGCTAGGTGATATATCTTCAATATATCGGGTTGCCCCATTCGGATATCTACGGATCAATTTGTATGTGCCAATCCCCGTAGCTTTTCGCAGCTTATCACGTCCTTCGTCGCCTCTGAGAGCCAAGGCATTCCCCATACGCCCTTATTTAGCTTATTGTACTATTTGCTTTTTTAATGAGTTACATTACTAATAGTCAGCTCGTGACTTTCTATTAGCTTATTATATTATATACGAACAGCTTACGCTATTCTTATTTTTTTCATGTATCTTTTTTCAATATGTCAATGAACTTTTGGCTAATTCAAACAGTTTAGTATAAATACTACTGCGTACAATTATATGCCGTTGTGGAGAATATCGGAGTCGAACCGATGACCTCCTGCGTGCAAGGCAGGCGCTCTAGCCAGCTGAGCTAATCCCCCATTTTAAACTCTAGCGTGTAGAATCCTTAATGTGAATTTAGTAGTCTCAGTTCTAGAATTTCCTTTCTTATAGTATTAGTAGTCTCAGGCAGACTCGAACTGCCGACCTCTACATTATCAGTGTAGCGCTCTAACCAGCTGAGCTATGAGACTCTACTATAATAGATTTTAAATTAACAGCAGGAGAATAAATTATTTAATTTCCTTGTAATACTCTTTTGGTCGTCTTTCTCTAGAAAGGAGGTGTTCCAGCCGCACCTTCCGGTACGGCTACCTTGTTACGACTTAGCCCTAGTTACCGATTTTACCCTAGGCCGCTCCTTGCGGTGACGGACTTCAGGCACTCCCAGCTTCCATGGCTTGACGGGCGGTGTGTACAAGGCCCGGGAACGTATTCACCGCATCATGGCTGATATGCGATTACTAGCGATTCCAGCTTCACGGAGTCGAGTTGCAGACTCCGATCCGAACTGTGATAGGGTTTATAGATTCGCTCCTTCTCGCGAAGTGGCTGCTCTCTGTCCCTACCATTGTAGCACGTGTGTAGCCCAGGACGTAAGGGCCGTGATGATTTGACGTCATCCCCACCTTCCTCACAGTTTGCACTGGCAGTCTTGTTAGAGTTCCCGACATGACTCGCTGGCAACTAACAACAGGGGTTGCGCTCGTTATAGGACTTAACCTGACACCTCACGGCACGAGCTGACGACAACCATGCAGCACCTTGTAAATTGTCCGAAGAAAAGTCTATCTCTAAACCTGTCAATCTACATTTAAGCCCTGGTAAGGTTCCTCGCGTATCATCGAATTAAACCACATGCTCCACCGCTTGTGCGGGCCCCCGTCAATTCCTTTGAGTTTCATTCTTGCGAACGTACTCCCCAGGTGGGTTACTTATCACTTTCGCTTAGCCACTCAGTCCGAAAACCGAACAGCTAGTAACCATCGTTTACGGCGTGGACTACCAGGGTATCTAATCCTGTTCGCTCCCCACGCTTTCGTCCATCAGTGTCAGTGTATTATTAGTAATCTGCCTTCGCAATTGGTATTCTATGTAATATCTATGCATTTCACCGCTACACTACATATTCTAACTACTTCATAATAACTCAAGATAACCAGTTTCAAAGGCAATTCTACAGTTGAGCTGCAGGATTTCACCTCTGACTTAATTATCCACCTACGGACCCTTTAAACCCAATGATTCCGGATAACGCTTGGATCCTCCGTATTACCGCGGCTGCTGGCACGGAGTTAGCCGATCCTTATTCTTACAGTACCGTCAAGCCCCGACACGTCGGGGGGTTTCTTCCTGTATAAAAGCAGTTTACAACCCATAGGGCAGTCATCCTGCACGCGGCATGGCTGGATCAGGCTCTCGCCCATTGTCCAATATTCCTCACTGCTGCCTCCCGTAGGAGTCTGGTCCGTGTCTCAGTACCAGTGTGGGGGATCCCCCTCTCAGGGCCCCTATCTATCGTTGCCATGGTAAGCCGTTACCTTACCATCTAGCTAATAGAACGCATACTCATCTTGTACCGTAACCTTTAATATAGTCCTCAGGTGAAAACTATATACTATGAGGTATTAATCCAAATTTCTCTGGGCTATCCCTCAGTACAAGGTAGATTGTATACGCGTTACTCACCCGTGCGCCGGTCGTCAGCATAGCAAGCTACCTGTTACCCCTCGACTTGCATGTGTTAAGCCTGCCGCTAGCGTTCATCCTGAGCCAGGATCAAACTCTTCATCGTTAAATTTTAAGTCTTGCGACTATCTTTTTAACAACCAAAGAAATTGTCAGTACTCTTTAATGATTTATTCTCTTGTTTGTAATT
>NZ_VSKN01000045.1:0-5648 GCF_008086185.1 Bizionia gelidisalsuginis | reverse complement strand
TCTACCTACTTACCCTTTTGATACTCTTTGGGCGTTGCAATGATGTGGTTGCTTACCCGAATAAATAGGCCTCTGTATACGGTTTCTGTTCGTCAGTACCGAGTTTTGTAGTCTCGCTTTCTTCAGATGTAACTTTGCAGTTACCACCCTTGCGACTTACTAATGCTTCTAGGCGTTACCCCAGCGCATAAGGGACTTGCACCCTATAGATTAATTACTTACTTTGCTGTAAGTTAAAGATGCCCATACTGGGCACACACAACGTATATAAAACATAGCTATTACAGGCTTCCCGAGAGGTTTATGCTTATTTATTAAGTCCGCCAAAATTTTATTTTTGTATATTTAGAAAATTAAAGATAAATAGAAAAAATAAAAATTCGGCTCGTGTATAATCCGAAAAGTTAGTGTCTATTTACACGCTACGTTTCATATACAAGACCGTTAGGTGCAAGCAAAAAAAAGTCCACCGCACGGTCAAGCACATTTCATTTTGCTCGTGCCTCACAAAATAAAAAGAGCTTGCCCTTTCCCACCGCCACCCGATTCAGTTGTATTTGAAACGATAGTATCTTATAAGGCTACAAAAGTTGGTTAAATCGGAACTTTTGTCTACTTTTGATGGACAATATTAAAATAACAAGTATGACTTTTCTTGGTAAATATCTTACTGACAAATCAATAAATAAAGCGGAAGTTTCAAGAAAAACAGGAATTGGAAAATCTCGTCTTAGTAATCTAAGTATAAAAGAGGATACAAATCTTAAAGCTGAAGAACTATATCTTATTTCTAAAGCTATAGATGCTGACCCAAATGATATTCTTGAAAAAGTATATGGACACTTAAAACTAAATAAGTAATTATGGAAAGTTTAAATTTCATAGATTTATTTTCAGGTGCAGGAGGATTATCTGAAGGTTTTATTAAAGCAGGATTTACTCCTGTTGCTCACGTAGAAATAGATAAAAAAGCTTGTGATACTTTAGAAACTCGATTAGTTTATCATAAACTAAAATCAGAAAATAAAATACAAAATTATTACGATTATATTTCAGGAAAAATGACTCGTGAAGAGTTTTTAAAAAGCTTTTCTAATTCTGACATTTCTGATTCTGTTATAAACATTCCTATTGGTGGCGAAAACAACAAAATTATATTTGAAAAAATAAATAAATTAGTAAAAGGAAAGCAAGTTGACCTGATTGTTGGTGGACCTCCTTGTCAAGCTTATTCTCTAGTTGGTAGAGCTAGAGACAAAGATGGAATGAAAAACGACCCACGAAATTTCCTTTATAAAGAATATGCAAAGTTTCTTATCAAATACGAACCGAAAGTTTTTGTTTTTGAGAATGTTATGGGATTAATAACAGCAGAAAAAGGAAGCTATTTTAAAAATATGCAAGCATATTTTAAACGAATTGGATATGAAATAGATTATACTGTTCAGAAATCAGAAGATTTTGGAGTATTACAAAAAAGAAGAAGAATAATTTTAATCGGCTGGCAAAAAGGGACTGATTTTAAGTATCCGGAATTTGATAAAATTAAAGAGGGATTTACGGTAAGTCAAATTTTATCAGATTTAAAAAGGTTAAAACCAGGGGAACAAAATAATATTACAAAATACTCGAAACCAACAACAGAGTATCTTGACAAATTTGAATTAAGAAATGGAGTTGATTTTGTCACTCAACACATTGCAAGACCTCACAATGAAAGAGACTTGAATATTTATAAAATTGCAATAAATAAATGGTTGAAAAAATCAGAAAGATTAAAATACCCTGATTTACCAACAGAGCTTAAAACTCATAAAAATGAAACGTCATTTGTTGACCGATACAAAGTAGTTGACATCAATGGTCTTTCTCATACAATGGTTGCCCACATAGCAAAGGATGGTCACCATTATATCTATCCTGATAATAAGCAAATAAGGTCTTTATCTGTTAGAGAAGCTGCAAGAATCCAATCCTTTCCAGACGATTTCTTTTTTGAAGGAGGCAGGAGTGCTGCTTTTAGACAAATTGGAAATGCCGTTCCTCCTCTAATGGCTAATGAAATTGCTAAAAAAATCAAAAAACAATTATGTCAGAAACAAAAATAAAAGACGGGTATTATAAAATTAGACCAGCAGGAAGACACATTCTTTCCATTGGACGGGACTTAATTAAAGATAAATATGCTGCCATTGTTGAATTAGTCAAAAATTCTTATGATGCAGATTCACCAACTTGTACTGTATCACTCTTACCATTTCAAAAAACAATTCTCAAAGAGAATAAGGAGATATTGGTAAAAGGCATAAAGGTAGTTATCAAGGATGAAGGACACGGAATGACCTTTAATACGGTAACTGATAAATGGATGGTTCCGTCTACAGATGATAAACTAACAAGAGAGAATAAAGGAAAAAGTCCAAAAGGGCGATTAATGCAAGGAAAAAAAGGAATTGGGAGATATTCTGCTTCAATAATAGGAGAAGATATGGTTCTTGAGACCATTGATGACAATGGTGAGTTAACTACTCTATATTTAATTTGGGAAGATTTTGAAAAAGCCAAATACTTAGAAGACGTTGATGTTCTTATTGAAAATTTCAAGACAAATAGACCTAGTGGTACTGAAATTATTATTCTTGGTGATGAAGAGCATTTGAATGATTGGAATGAGAAACAGTTAAAAAATCTAAAATCTGAATTAAAAAAATTAATACCACCAATTGACAGAACTATCCATAAAATTGATGATGATACAGAAAACTTTCAAATCATATTAGAATTAGGTGATTTTCCTTATGAAAACTATTCAAATAAAAAGGAAACCATAGAGCCTTACCCACTATTTGATTTATTTGATTACAGGATATCTGGCTCTGTTAACAATGAAGGTATAGCTAAACTAACATTTGAGAATAATAGAACAAATGATGCACAAGAAGTAATAGAACCTCTTAACCTCAATTTAAATGCAGATATTAATGAAAATTTTCAATCATTCTGTGGAGAAGTTAAATTTGACTTTAGAGTTTTTGACAGAGACCCAAGTTCAATTGACGCATTAATTGAAAGAGGATTAAAAGACCCAATAACTGGCGAATCTGTGGGTAAAAGGGAAGCTCGAATTATTCTCGATACTTATAATGGAATTGGTGTTTATCGACAAGGTTTTAGAATAAGACCTTTGGGTGACGCTGGTTTTGATTGGTTATCATTAGACAACCAAAGAGTTCAAAATCCATCACTAAAAATTGGTAGCGACCAAATAATAGGTTTTATTCATATAGAGCAAGAAGATAAGTCTGGCCTTTTAGAAAAAAGTGCTCGTGATGGGTTAAAAGAAACATCTGAGTATTTTGGATTAATGGAAATCTCAAAGCAAGTATTAAAAGAATTAGAAAGCAGAAGGTTCTTATATCGACAAAAAGTTGGATTAGGTAGGAGTAAAAGAAAAATTGAAGATAAAATTAAAGGTCTTTTCGACTTCAACGATTTACAAGAAAAAGTCAATAAAGAACTGGATTCTTTGGGTGTAGAGAAAACAAAGCGTGAGAAAATAACCAAATTAATAACTGCAAAAGAAGAAAAAAACAACAAAATTGCAGATGAATTAAAACAGATCATAGCTTTATATCAAGGCCAAGCAACTGTTGGCAAAATTGTTAATGTTATTTTACACGAAGGAAGAAAACCTTTAGGTTATTTTAAAAATCAGATTCCTTTAATAACAGAATGGAATGATGAATTAGCAGAAGAATATGACAAAGGACTTTTAGATAAAACAATTGATAGATTAACTGTTATTGGCGAGCAAGGTGATATTTTTACAAAATTATTTGAAAAACTAGACCCTCTTTCTGCAAGAAAGAGAAATAACAAAAAAGATTTCAATGTTAGAGAGGTTATTGAAAATGTTTTGGACGTCTTTGTTTCTGAGTTTGATTCACAAAATATAATTCTTGATATTGATTGTGATATAAATCAAATGATATTTGGCTGGAAAGAAGATTACTATATGATATTGACCAATCTTGTTGATAATAGTGTTTATTGGCTAAAAAATAGCAAAAAATCAACTAAAGAAATAAGTCTAAAGGTCTATGAAGATAATGAATTAATAACGATTGAATATAGAGATAATGGGCCTGGTATAGACAAAAAATTTATCGAGTCAGAAATTATTTTTGAACCTGAATTTAGTAATAGAACTGGAGGTGGATACGGATTAGGATTAGCTATAGCAGGAGAAGCAATCGATAGAAATGGAGGTATATTAAAAGCAATCCACTCTGATAATGGTGCTTATTTTAAAATAGAAACAAAGATACAATAAACGCTTATGAAATTATTAATAGTAGAAGATGACAAACCAACTCTTCAAACTTATAAAGATAATATAGAGTCATTTAATAAGGAATCTGATGTAAAAATTGAATACACCATAAAAGAAAATATTGATGAAGCAAAAAATTCTTTATTAAGTCCTGATTTTGACGGTGCGATTATTGACTTAAAATTATCTTCCTCTACAACTGATTTAGAAGGACTAGAAATTGTTGAAGAAATTGAAAATAACCAACGTTTTCCTATTTATATTGTTTCGGGTAGTATTGCACAAATAGATAAAGAAGAGAGTGCATTCTTAAAGAAAAGAAATAGAGATACTAATTTTAAAGAAATACTATCTGAAATTGTAGAAATATATAAAACAGGTATAACAAACATACTCGGTAGAAAAGGTGCAATAGATACTTATTTAAATAATATATTTTGGAATCATTTATCAAATTCAATGGAGTTATGGGTAAATGATTCTACTCGTAGCCCTGAAGAGAAAGAAAAATCCTTGCTCCGTTATACGATTTCACATATGCAAGAATATATAGATGAAGGTATTGAAAAATATCATCCAAGTGAATTTTATATAACAGCACCAATTAAATCAAATATATCTACTGGCGACATTGTGATGTATCAAACTAATAGATATTTAGTTTTAACACCTTCCTGTGATATTGTATTAAGAAAAGACGGCAATAGAAGTGCTAAAAGAATATTATTCTGTAGAATACTTCCTCTTGAGGATGTAATCGAAAACTATTCATTATTAGAATCTAATACCAGTGAAAATAATAGTAATAGAAAAAGGCTCAATACATATATTGAAAACAAAAAACAGAATTATCATTTTACACCAAAAAGCAATTCAGTAGATGCTGGTTTAATTGACTTTCAAGATAAACTGACAATTGAATCAGCAGAGGTTGAGGAAAAACTAGCAAATAAGGAGATGGAAAGAATAGCAACTGTTTCAATGCCTTTTTTAAAAGATATTATTTCTCGCTATTCTAATTATTTCTCACGCCAAGGCTCACCCGATTTTAATGTAAATGAAGTTTATAATTCTCTGTTTTAAGCCAACGCAAGTTCAAGCACATTTAAATTTTGCTCGTGCCTCACAAATTTAAAAGAGCTTTCACGCCAACGCTAGCCAGTTTGCGGAAAGAAAAGCCAGACACCTAATCGAGTAGACGGCTGACAATCGAATGATTGCCAGTGCGCCTCTCACACCACCGTACGTACGGGTCTCGTATACGGCGGTTCACCAAATCGAAGTTTGTATTTTGTTTATGTAATCTATCATCGGT
>NZ_VSKN01000044.1:0-5914 GCF_008086185.1 Bizionia gelidisalsuginis | reverse complement strand
CTAAAGCGCTAAAAGCGATATAATAATCACATAGAATACACCAAAAAAACCTGAACAGTACTGTTCAGGTTTTTTTTATGCCTATAGTTAAACTTATGCGTTTTGTTGTTTTGTTAGAGCTGTAGGGGACAGGAATAGCTGGTACAATGTGTAAATGAGGTGTTGTGAGTATTTTAATTTAAGTCTAATAGTTTATTATAGTTAAAGGAAAAAGGAGGTCTTAATTCTAATAAAAAGGACGGATAGGTTTGAAAATAATTTAGTTCAGTAACCTTTAGAGGAATATTGCTTATAATATTTAAAAATCAATAGGGGTAACTTTTAAATGTAATGCTGTAAATAATAATTCATTCTTCTTATAACACATAGTGTAGACTTTCTACGTTCAATTAAGTAGTGTTAATTATTTAAGTTGTGGTTCAATTCTGAAAAAAGGGGTCTTGAAAGTCTTATATCTCATGTCCTTATTTAATTGAAAACACCTCACAAAAAAAAAGCCTAAACACACATGTTCAGGCTTTTTTAAAGGCGTATTAAAATGGTGTTCTATAACTGGAAACCTAAAGTTAAAGTAACATTAGACTGAACAGCGTCGATAGCTGCAGAGTCTACTAAACCGCTATTGTATAATTGATAATTGTTGTCTTGTTGAGATTGATCGAAGGTTAAGTCTAAATTGAGGTTGCCGAAATTATAACCCAATCCTATAGAATACCCGTTTAAGTCGCCAACTGTTTCTCCATTAGCATACGGGCTATCTTCAAAGCGATAGCCACCTCTTAAACTAAAACGATTCAACTTATATTCTCCACCAACTCTATAGGTTGACGCAGCAGTTAATTGGTTTTCAATAATGGCATTTTGCGCTCTGAAATAAGAATCGGATGTGGGTTTAAACTTTGTGTTAGCATAATCTTTTCTTGAATAATCGAAACTGATTAAACCTTTGGTGCCGAAAACGTAAGCCAAACTTCCTGTAATTTTTCCTGGAGTTTGTAATTTGTATTCTTCAAAAACATTTAAAATTCTAGGATCTATTACTTTTAGAACGTTAGACCCAGCTTCATCTCTAACTGTTTCTAGATATTGAGTTGTTTGTTCTTCAATTGACATCCACGTTGGTGAGTTGTATGATAAACCAACTCGAAATTCTTCAGTTAATTTAAAAATACTACCTAATTGAAAGGAGAACCCGCTACCTGTAACCGACATATTATTTTCGAAGCCAACTTGGTTTACAATAGACCCGGCATTATTATTTTGTTCATATAAAAATGTAGAACGTTCATAATTTAAAAAATGAGAATTTAAATTAAGACCTAAATAAACGTTCTCACCATATTGTGTTCCTAAATTGAATGCTACTTTTCCATTATAACCGGTTGCTGCATAAGAATATTCTTGATTAAAGGTTCCACCTGCGATATTAGACGTATAACCAGTATTATCATCGTCGTTAGTATTGGGCTCTAAAATAAAAGAGTCATATCCTAAAAAGGCTTGTTGGTTTTGGTAGCCATAAGCGCTTCCAATTTCCGAATAAGCGTCACTTGTTGATTCTCCTGGTAACGCGGAAATTTCATCCAAACGCAATCCTTGAGCATTATTTAAAAAATAAGAATCAATAGAGCGGGTGTTGATTCCGTTAGACATCCAATCGTCTTCATGATTTTTAGTGTTTTCATAAGCCACCGCTAAGCTTATTGTTTTCCAAGGTGAACCAGAGTTGTTCTGAAAAACAAAGACACCCCCAGCTTGTTGAATATTAAAATTAGAGTTGGAACTGCTATTTCTTCCGTTAAAGTAGGACGTTTCATTTTTGGTATTCGTATTACCAAGCGTTATGGCCGCGTAACTTTTTAAAAATACAGCAGATCCTGCTGGGTTAATAGTTATGGCGCTTAAATCGCCTCCTAAGGCACCAAAAGCTCCGCTTAAGGCTCTGAAGCGAGCAGAACCTTGTATTTCTCCATCGCTGTAGCGAACAGCATCGTTTAAATTCTGTGCAGTAATTGTAGACATAGATAAAACACCTATGAACAGTAAGAATAACTTTTTCATATTATTTATTTCTTTCTTTTTAATTTTATCAATTACCCTCTTCGTCTAGAGCCACCACCACTTCTTGAGGGCGAAGGGCTAGAGCTTCTTCTTGGTGCACTCATAGAATTATTGTTAGATCTAGAACGCGACGGCGTTGTAGCTCTAGGCGTTGTGGTACGCGCTGGTGCAGAGGTTCTCGCTCTACTAGGTGTCGAAGTTCTCGTTCTATTAGGAGCAGATGTTCTTACTCTAGTTCGAGAATTATTAGTTTCAGTACGTTGTCTTGTTGATGTCTCCGTTCGTGCTCTAGAATTTGAATTCGATCTCGCTTGCGTTGAGACTCTTCGTCCTAATTCTGAGTTTCTACTTACGTCAGAGTTTCTACTCGTCGTATTCCCTCTTCGTGTTGCATTACGTGAAACACTATTTCTATTGTAATATTGGTTGTTAGAGTAATAAGGGGAGTTGTTATAGTTTCCATAATACCCATTGTAACCGCCATAATAATAGGGGTTATAGTACGGATTGTAATATCCGGAATTCCATCCGTAACCGCTATATAATCCATAGCCGTGACCAAAACCAAAGCCTACATTCCATCCAGAATATGGACGAGAATATCCCCAATTGTTCCATCCGTAATATGGTCTGTTCCAGTAATTAGCATACCCTATTTCGTTTGAATATACATTAATGGTAATATTTTCATTTTCTTGTCCCCATCCCGCATAGCTTTCAGAATCTGCACTATTTGTGTCGTAATTACCTTGGTAACTATCGACATCGGTGAATACTTCTTCCTCTTTGTCTTCATCGGCTACATTTAAAGCACTCGATTTTTCATAAAAGTAGTTTTCATAGTAATTATTGTTGTTTGAATCGTTATCATCACTCTCAACAACTGCAGGTTGTTCTTGCTCTACATAATCGTCGTTAGAACTATAAATACCATCGCTATCTTGGCCAACGTATTGGTAGGAACCACAAGAAGAGAGCCCGAATGCCGCTATTAAGACAAGGCTTATAGTTACTTTACTGCGTATATCGTTTTTAAATTGCATATCTCTTGTATTTTATTGTTGAACATAACAAAAATAGTTAGTTTTGTCAAACTATTTCTTTTTTTAACATAGTCACAAAATTTGTGCCAAAACACTGAATATGAGCAAAAAACTAACGAGTAGAGCAGAAGATTACTCAAAATGGTATAACGAGTTAGTCGTTAAAGCCGATATGGCCGAAAACTCGGCAGTTAGGGGATGTATGGTTATTAAACCCTACGGATACGCAATCTGGGAGAAAATGCAAGCAGAATTAGATAGAATGTTTAAGGAAACAGGACACCAAAATGCTTATTTTCCGCTACTAATACCAAAAAGTTTATTTGAAGCTGAAGAGAAAAATGCTGAGGGATTTGCTAAAGAATGTGCTGTTGTAACACATTACCGTTTACAAAACGATCCCGATAACCCAGGAAAACTTCGTGTTGATCCTGAAGCTAAATTAGAAGAGGAACTTGTGGTAAGACCAACCAGTGAAGCTATTATCTGGAATACTTATAAAGGATGGATACAGTCATACCGTGACTTACCACTTTTAATTAACCAATGGGCCAATGTGGTGCGCTGGGAAATGCGTACACGATTGTTTTTACGAACCTCCGAATTTTTATGGCAGGAAGGGCATACGGCTCACGAAACAAAAGCCGAAGCATTAAAAGAAACACAAACAATGAATAATGTGTATGCAACGTTTGCCGAAAACTTTATGGCTATTCCTGTTATTCAAGGTGTGAAAACGGAAAGCGAACGTTTTGCCGGAGCCATTGATACTTATTGCATTGAAGCCTTAATGCAAGATGGTAAAGCGCTACAGGCAGGAACCTCTCACTTTTTAGGTCAGAATTTTGCCAAAGCATTCGATGTAAAATTCACCAATAAAGAAGGAAAGCAAGAGTATGTTTGGGCGACCTCTTGGGGAGTCTCTACACGATTAATGGGAGCTTTAATAATGACGCATAGTGATGATCTAGGTTTAGTATTGCCTCCAAATTTAGCGCCTAATCAAGTGGTTATTGTTCCTATTTATAAAACCGATGAGCAATTTGAAGAAATTACATCAGTTGTAAATGGTATTATGAAAGATTTAAGAGCAAAACATATTACTGTAAAGTTTGATAATAGAACAACGCATAGACCGGGGGCAAAATTTGCGCAGCACGAATTACAAGGTGTGCCTTTAAGAATTGCAATAGGACCAAAGGATCTTGAAAACGGAACCGTAGAATTAGCGCGTAGAGACACGCTAACAAAAGAAGTGGTCTCTTTAAATACCTTAACAGATAAAGTTGAAGGGCTGATGACCGAAATTCAAGATGATTTATACAACAAAGCGTTAGATTATAGAGACAGTCATATTACAGAAGTCGATACTTTTGAAGAATTTAAAGCCGTAATTGACGGTAAAGGAGGCTTTATATCGGCGCATTGGGATGGTACTATAGAGACTGAAGATAAAATTAAAGAGGTTACAAAAGCAACCATTAGATGTATTCCTTTAGATGCTAAAGAAGAAAATGGAAAATGTATTTTTTCTGGAAGTGTCTCAAACAGAAGGGTTTTGTTTGCTAAAGCTTATTAATTTTTGTTTTATTTTATTTTAAGCTTGCAACATTTAAAAATAAGAGTATCTTTGCATCCGCAATAGCGATATTGTGGCTCACAATAAGGAATATAAATTGTGAAAGTTATTTGAAAAAAAGTGTTGCGAGTTTAGAAAATAAGATATATATTTGCAACCGCAATGGAGACATTGTAAGTCACGATAAGGAATAAATATTGTGAAAAGTTATTTGAAAAAAGTGTTGCAGGTTATAGAATAAAATATATCTTTGCAAACTCAAAATAAAATGGCCCGTTCGTCTATCGGCTAGGACGCCAGGTTTTCATCCTGGTAAGAGGGGTTCGACTCCCCTACGGGCTACAATTTTTTAATAAAAATAAAATAATGGCAAATCATAAGTCAGCGTTAAAAAGAATCAGAAGTAATGAATCTAAACGCTTAAGAAATAAATATCAGCATAAAACGACACGTAGTGCGATTAAAAGATTACGTGAGTTAACAGATAAGAAAGAAGCAGAAGCATTATTGCCTTCAGTAATCTCAATGTTAGATAGATTAGCAAAGAAGAATGTGATTCACACAAACAAAGCTGCTAATTTAAAATCTACTTTAGTAAAGCACGTCGCTTCTATCTAAACTGTATTAGGTATATAATAATAGGAGAGCCTAATGAGAAATCGTTAGGCTCTTTTGTGTTAAGTCAATTCTATTTGCAAACACTACAGTCACCTAAAGCATAGAACGGATCAAGTGAAAAAGTTATGCGATTTTAGGGATCATTCCCAAATGTTGTGTTTAAGCAAAAATAGTAGTCAATCTAAAAAGGAAAAATTCTATATTTTTGACACCTCTAAATTGTGTTCTAAAGGCTTTAATTTTTGCGTTAAAGGATTCTGCGGATGCATTTGTGCTTCTATTTATGAAGTAATTTAAAATTGATTTGTAGTTAATATGTATTGTGTTAGCTATAGTATTGAAGGCTTTAAACGTATCAAGGAATATTTTTGGGGAGTGACATAAATTAGACATATAATTTAGTAAGTCTAAACAAGAAAAACTTAACATCTCTTACGCCTCTAAACATCGACCTGAACTCTTTGATTTTTGCATTAAAAGATTCCGCGGAAGCATTGGTGCTCCTGTTGTTAAAATAATTCAAAATTGGTTTGTAATGGATTTGTATAGACCTTGCAATGGTATTGAAGGACTTAAAATTTGAGTTTTCTACTTCGTTATACCACTGAGCCAA
>NZ_VSKN01000043.1:0-6215 GCF_008086185.1 Bizionia gelidisalsuginis | reverse complement strand
GAGAAAGATGAACAAGGAAAATGGTATTTCACTAATATCTTTATAAAAAAATAAATAATAGTTTACTTATATGTCGAAGAGCCGAGTTTTATAATTCGGCTCTTTTTTTATGTCTAAGTCATACCTTACTAAAAGTAATACTATATTAAATCTTTTCTATAAGGTTTAATGGATCCCTACTTTAAGTAGAGCCGTTTTAATAGTCTGGACAATTAATTAAAAAACCTACAATAAAAGAGGAATAAAGTAACTCGCACGTGAAGTTGAAAATAGTATCAATCTTAAAAGTAGTCTTTAGACACCTGTTGTGGTTACGCTAAAGCTAATATAAAACAAGATTAAAATGCCTTTAGTGAACTCTACAACGTACAAGGGGAAGATCGTTAAAGATATGAATAGTAAAGAAATGCTAATCTCACTGGCAGCTTTAATTTATCTCGAGCGCAACAAAAGGCGGGCTAACAATAGCGAATGTATTAAACTATCTGCTTTGCAGGTCATAAAATTTTCGAACTTTACTAAATGTACCTCCAACCCTTTGTAAAGAGTCCACATCATTAGATTAGAAATAATTATGACATAAATTAGCCTGATTTCTCACAATTTTATAAATAAAAAAAAGAACTGTTTTTAGCAGTTCTTTTTCATTTTTTACTTCAGAATATACTTTATTCTAATTCGTAGCCCATAGTTATAATAAATTTGGAGCGTCTATTTTTTTGATGTTCTGCTTCGGTACATTTTGTATTATTATCGCATTCATTAATTAATTGCGACTCACCATAACCAATAGCACTTTCAATTCGATCTTTGTTGATACCTCTTGAAATTAAATAATCTCTCGTAGATTTAGCTCTTCTATCGGAAAGATTCATATTATAATTATCTTTACCACGACTGTCTGTATGTGATTCAATTTTGATAACCATTTGGTTATGTTCTCTCATAACCGCAACAATATTCTCTAGTTCGTAGGCCGCATCAGGGCGAATAGTAGATTTATTAAAGTCGAAGAAAATAGGGTTAATCACAATTTCACTTTCAATAATTAGCGGATTTAAAAATAAGTCGATTTGCGTTTCTTCATCATTATTGACTGAAGTCGTAAACTCTCTGCGGTCTGACCGATACGTTACTTTTTCGGCGAGTACAATATATTTTTTATCGCAAGAAACTTCATTGAATTCATATTCTCCGTTAGTATTTGATGTCATTGTTTCAATAACCTTTCCTGTACCATCCATCAACTTTACGCTCACTTCAGAAAGCGGAAGCTTATTTATATTATTTCTTGTAATACCTTGAATAATCTGTGTGCATTCTAATTTTTCGAAGGCATAGATATCATCTCCACCTTTACCATTTAATCTGTTAGATGAAAAGTAACCAGTATTCGTTTTAGAGTCTATAAAGAAGGCAAAATCGTCGTAACCACTATTAAAGGGTGCGCCTAGATTTTTAACATCGATATCTTTAACTTTTACTTTTAATATATTTGTTTCGAAAATATCTAAAAGACCAAGGTTTATGTTAGCATCAGAAGAGAAGTAAAGCGTAGAATCTTTAGCCACGAAAGGGAAGTTTTCTCTTCCTTCGGTATTAATTATATTACCTAAATTCTTCGGTTCACCAAAAGTCCCGTCGTTGTTTATGGCTACCTTATAAATATCCGTTTGTCCGAAGCCTTCTTCTCTATCAGAAACAAAAAATAAGGTTTTATTATCGGGACTTAGGGTAGGGGAGCCGTTAGAAAACGCATTACTATTAAAAGGTAAATCTTCAACATTTGTCCATTCGCCATCTATTAATTTAGCTTTAAATATTCTTAAATTAGAAGTCCCCCCTCTATCATAAGAAGCTCTACTATTTTTTTTGTTAAGATTATCTCTAGTAAAATATAACGTTTGTCCATCCGATGTAATCGTTAAAGACGCTTCATGGAATTCAGAGTTAATCGCTTCAGATTGGATTTGACTAACGTTAGAAATTACTTTTTGTGAATTTTTAACTTTAAGTTCAGCTTGATAAATATTTAAAAAGGGTTCTTTATTCCATTGGTATAATTTGTCTTCATCTATAATTGAATCTTTAACACGAGTGGATGCGAAATAAAATAAGTTATCACTCTCAAAACCACCAAAATCGGAATAAGGCGTATTCAAATCTAAATTTCTAAATTCTATATATACATTATCTGTGTTTTCAAGAGATTTAAAGTTTTCTATATTAAAAACCTCATTTTCTTTAATACGGTTATCATTACCTTTTCGTTCTCTAAATACTTCAGTCCATTTATGAGCCTCTTCATATTTATTAAGACTTCGCAAAGTTTGAATATACTTATAAATATATTCAGGATTAACTTTGTTGTACTTTTCTACAGCTTTCTCATACCAAACATTTGCTTCTTTTACATTAGAATTATTGTAATAACAATCTCCAATTCTAGTAAGAACGTGTTCGCTACTATCTCCTTTTTTAATAGCTTCTAAATATAGTTCTGTAGCTTGTTTATAAGCATAATCTTTAAAAAAGTTATCGGCTAGCTTTACTTGGGCATTCATAAAAGAACACACAATAAATCCAAGGATTAAAAATATTTTATTTTTCATAATTTTTAATTAAAAGTATCTTGGTGATTTGATACGACGAGAAGGTTTAAACACCTCGTACATTAATACTATTTCGTGAGTTCCTCCAGTGTATGGTCTTAAATCCGATAAGAAATGTTCGTAGGTATAACCTATTTTTAGCTCTCTAGAAACTTGCAGGTCTATTTGCGCTCCAAGAGTAGCGGTATCTTTATTGTAACGGTAACCACCACCTAACCATAGTTTTTCGAAAAACAAAAAGTTTAAGTTTCCATCTATAGATAAAGGTGCACCGTTTGTTGCTTTTACTAAAAAGGAAGGTTTAAGTTTTGTAGTTTCACTAAGATCGAATACATATCCTCCAGTAAAATAATAACCTATACGCTCTACAGCTACATAATCAATGCTAGGGTCTCGTTGGCTTTCGTTATAATTTGTATTTAAAATTCTAGGTGCAGAGAGACCTAAATACCATTTGTTAGTGTCTAGAAATAGACCAACACCTACATTAGGGTTCCATCGGTTTGTAAAATCACCAAAAAAGGGATCGGTGTAAACGTCTTCTTGATCTAAGAATCCGACAGTATCTAAACTATAGTGTGTAAACCCACCTTTAAGTCCAAACGCAAGTTTTGTTCTTTCATTTAGTCTAATGGTGTATGAAAAATCGGCGTAAGCAAAAACAAAGTTTTCATACCCTAATTGATCATTAATAATAGACAAACCAATACCTATTTTCTCTTTTTCTAGAGGTGTATGAATTGATAACGTTTGTGTACTAGGAGCACCTTCTAAACCTACCCACTGACTTCTTTGAAGTCCCACAATGCTTAACGTTTCTCTACTTCCTGCGTAAGCGGGATTAATAGAAATTGTATTAAACATATATTGCGAGAATTGGGGTAGTTGCTGTGCAAATGATATTGAAAAGCACATAAAAGCAACAGCAAAAATATATTTAGATAAATCTTTCATTTTTAGTTAATTATTTTGTTCCAATATAAAATGGTCCAGTTATAGGTTTCAAACCACTGTCTCTAAGTG
Organism: Bizionia gelidisalsuginis; assembly: GCF_008086185.1. Lineage (NCBI taxonomy): Bacteria > Pseudomonadati > Bacteroidota > Flavobacteriia > Flavobacteriales > Flavobacteriaceae > Bizionia > Bizionia gelidisalsuginis. The sequence continues at coordinate 2,580 of NZ_VSKN01000043.1, read as the reverse complement.
TTACGACGTAGTAATAAGTTCCGTTAGGTAATTGCCCATTATTACCAATTGAAGAGTCTGGTGAAATAGCACTCCAATCATTTTGATAATCATTAGCCTCGAAAATAATTGCACCGTAACGGTTAAATATTTTAACATCTACAATGAAATTACATTCTTTTGTTCCTTCAATAGAGAAAAATTGGTTGTATCGATCTCCGTTAGGTGTTACTGCTTTAGAAATTGATAATCCTTCACCGTTACCGCAAGGTAATACAATACACTCGTCATTTAATCTAATTCTAACCTCAGTCGTGTCTAGACATCCATTATTTGATAAGGTATACGTAAAAATGTATTCTTCTAACGCTAAAGTTGAAGGATCAAAAACTCCTGAATTATCAACGATAACATCAGAATCCTGAGCAATCCAAGTGCCACTTAAATCTGTACCATCTTCTAAAAAATCGAATAGATTTATATCACCATCACCGGTACAAAGCTCCTCTGTAATAACGTTTATAAAGTTTTCGCTGATAATATTTATCTCTTGTGTAAAGATTGAAGTGTTACCACAATCGTCTGTAGCGGTCCATTCTCTAACAATAATATAATCGTTACCATCACCATTAAATGAATTTGTTTCATTAAACGTGACGTCTATTGTATTTGTAGAGCAATTATCTGTAAATTCTAAACTAGGAACTCCTGGTATATCAGAACAGATTACGGTAATACTTGTTTCTAAATCTGTTACTAAATTAGGCGCCGTAGTATCCTCGATGTTAATTATTTGCTCTTGAGTTGTTGTGTTTCCACAAGCATCTGTTACCGTCCAAGTTCTTATGAAAGACGATTCGTTAGCACAAGATCCGGCAGTCGATGTTCCATCAGAATACGTCGCTTCTAATGTGTTAGTATCACAATTATCAGCTTCATCAGAAACATCACCAGTTACTGTTAAGTCGGTAATATCTTGATCACATTCTAAAGTCACTTCAGTAGGAACCGTAAAGGTTGGCGCCGTAGTATCTTCGATGTTAATTATTTGCTCTTGAGTTGTTGTGTTTCCACAAGCATCCGTTAGCGTCCAAGTTCTAATAAAAGAAGACGCGTTAGCACAAGAACCAGCAGTTGAAGCGCCATCAGTGTATGTTGCTTCTAAAGCAGCGTTTCCACAGTTATCAGCTTCATCGGTAACATCACCAGTTACTGTTAAGTCGGTAATATCTTGATCACATTCTAAAGTCACTTCAGTAGGAACTGTAAAAGTTGGCGCCGTTGTATCTTCGATGTTAATTATTTGTTCTTGAGTTGTTGTGTTTCCACAAGCATCTGTTAGTGTCCAAGTTCTAATAAAAGAAGACGCGTTAGCACAAGCCCCAGCAGTTGAAGCGCTATCAGTGTATGTTACTTCTAGAGCAGCGTTTCCACAATTATCAGCTTCATCAGAAACATCACCAGTTACTGTTAAGTCGGTAATATCTTGATCACATTCTAAAGTGACTGCAGCAGGAACCGTAAAGGTTGGCGCCGTCGTATCTTCGATGTTGATTGTTTGTTCTTGAGTTGTTGTGTTTCCACAAGCATCGGTTACTGTCCAAGTTCTTATGAAAGACGATTCGTTAGCACAAGATCCGGCAGTCGATGTTCCATCAGAATACGTCGCTTCTAAAACAGCGTTTCCACAATTATCAGCTTCGTCAGAAACATCACCAGTTACTGTTAAATCGGAAATATCTTGATCACATTCTAAAGTCACTTCAGTAGGAACCGTATAGGTTGGCGCCGTAGTATCTTCGATATTAATTGTCTGTTCTTGAGTTGCTGTGTTTCCACAAGCATCGGTTAGTGTCCAAGTTCTAATAAAAGAAGACGCGTTAGCACAAGCCCCAGCAGTTGAAGCGCCATCAGAATACGTCGCTTCTAAAGCAGCGTTTCCACAGTTATCAGCTTCATCGGTAACATCACCAGTTACTGTTAAGTCGGTAATATCTTGATCACATTCTAAAGTGACTGCAGCAGGAACCGTAAAGGTTGGCGCCGTCGTGTCTTCAATATTGATTATCTGCTCTTGAGTTGTTGTGTTTCCACAAGCATCGGTTACTGTCCAAGTTCTAATGAAAGAAGACGCGTTCGCACAAGATCCAGCAGTTGAAGCACCATCAGTGTATGTTGCTTCTAGAGCAGCGTTTCCACAATTATCAGCTTCATCAGAAACATCACCAGTTACTGTTAAGTCGGTAATATCTTGATCACATTCTAAAGTGACTGCAGCAGGAACCGTAAAGGTTGGCGCCGTTGTATCTTCGATGTTGATTGTTTGTTCTTGAGTTGTTGTGTTTCCACAAGCATCCGTTAACGTCCAAGTTCTAATAAAAGAAGACGCGTTAGCACAAGATCCAGCAGTCGATGTTCCATCAGTATACGTCGCTTCTAATGTGTTAGTATCACAATTATCAGCTTCATCAGAAACATCACCAGTTACTGTTAAGTTGTTTACATCTTGATCACATTCTAAAGTCACTGCAGCAGGAACCGTAAAGGTTGGCGCCGTAGTATCCTCGATGTTTATGGTTTGTGTTTGCGTATTATCGTTTC
>NZ_VSKN01000042.1:0-7598 GCF_008086185.1 Bizionia gelidisalsuginis | reverse complement strand
AATTACCATTGCCTGGGAAACTTCCCGATTCAAAAGCTTCAAATTCTTTACGCCACTTGTATAAAAGAGTAACCTTGATACCTAGTTCTCTTGCTAGTTCTGACAGGTTCTTTCTGTCCTTACTTAATTCTACAGCTTGTCGTTTAAAAGCTGGATCATATTTCTTTCGCTCTTGTGTCATAAGTTAAATGTAAGACTTTATGCTTAACTTGTACTGTCCGCTAAATTAGCACATCCAATCATTGTATTTCTTGTAAGCGCTATATTGTAACCAATTTTTATAAAATCAATCACTTGTGGTATTTCACTAGATTTAATGCTTACTTTACTATCCCTTAAATCCAGGAGTGTGTTCCAGTAGAGATTATAATTTGGGTCTTGGCGAATACTCTTTTTAAACAAGATTATGTCCTTAACAGTTATTACACCAGCGTAATATTCTATAATAAGTTCCTTATGGGGTGTTATTTTATAAGCTCCAAATTTCTCCATAGTGTTGCGTTCAATTACCGGTGTATAACTTTAATAATTAATTAAATAAAGTCTAAGACGTTAACTTATTTGTAATATAATATGTAGTGGTTATTTTAAACATATTGATTTTTTTTGCTTGCGTAGAACTTAGTTTTTTAGGTATAAAACCAACACTTCATTACCTTAACCGGTGGTAGTTACGCTGTGTCTATATTCAGAAAAACTATTAATTATAACTAGCAATATCACGCAACGGGATATGGAAGAGACTAAATTAATAGCCCACTAAATATAAGATCTTTTTATTATAGTTTGTTGTAAAAAATCGTAATTGTTATCGTAATTGAAATTAAAAGAGAAGACGTGTTATACACTTACTTTTAATTGTGACGACTGTGGCTCTGGTTGCCATCTATCTATACCTTACTTATTCGCGTAAATTGTGTCGTGTTGAATATAATGTAGAGGAGATATAAACTTTTCTTTTAAGTAGAAAACATCAATTAGTTTATTGGTCGTAGAGCACTGGCCTCTTTGGTTTATACTATTGATAATGGTGTAGTCGCCGCTTGTGTTACTAGTTAGTATATGTTATTAGTATTTGTTTTTAGATCATTAATAATTGTAACTAATTCTTGCTTATCTATTATGTTTTCACAAAAATTTAAAACGACAGCTTCGATTGAGGAAACATTATATATATTAAAATTTAAACTAGAACCTTTTACTAATAAAGAGTATAACTCTGCAAGGGCAATTTCATTGGATCTAGAGGACAAGAACATTGTATTTCTTGTAAGCGCTTCATTGTAACCAATTTTCATAAAATCGATCACTTGTGGTATTTCACTAGATTTAATGCTTACTTTACTATCCCTTAAATCCAGGAGTGTGTTCCAGTAGAGATTATAATTTGGGTCTTGGCGTATCCTCTTTTTAAACAAGATTAGGTCCTTAACAGTTATTACACCAGCGTAATATTCTATAATAAGTTCCTTATGGGGTATTATTTTATAAGCTCCAAATTTCTCCATAGTGTTGCGTTCAATTACCGGTGTATAACTTTAACAATTAATTAAATGAAGTCTAAGACGTTAACTTATAATTCGAAGCATAATTATTCTTTTCCCCGTATTAGGGTGGTTTAATCTGTAATCTATAAAATAAAATCCGAATAGATAGTCGTTAGAACGTATCTTTAATAGAATGCTTGTATCTAGGCACTAAAGTTTTGCTCGTGCCTATGTAAGGCTGATTGTTCAAATTAATTGAGGTTAAGGAGATTAGGGATAGCAATTCTCCTCTTGGAGCGTGAGAGTGCGCCATAACTTTCTTCTAAAAAAAAGAGGATTTCAATAAGATAAGATGCCTTATGTTTTTTTTATGGTGGCCTTTGGCAAATAAGAGAGTCCGAACTTTAGTTAATTTTGTAACGGTTAGTACTTCATCAATCATTGCGCAAATTGGCCGATAGCGACATCGCCTTAACATCATTTATTTTACTATGAAACGACTATTTCTTGCCGTGGTATTCTTGTGGTTCAAAGAAGCAAATTACCGGTACTTTATCTCTTTTTTAGAATGTAGAATGTTTCTATGTTAGGGCGTGAGGACGTCTCACCCCAGTAGTTTTGGTTAGGGATTATGGAAGCCTTTGCACTAAAAGGTGGTTTTATAAGAAAGCTAGTTGCTTGGGGCACTGTTGTTTATTGCTATGCACTGTGGAACTCATTGTAGTTACGGGCGAACACCTTAATATCTGTCGCAAATGTTTAACTATGACGCTAAATTTTCTATAGATACGCGACGTTTTTAGAACTTGCGATTATTGAACCGCAGTATATGGTCTATACCAAATTTGTTTCTACAAGACTCGTCTTTGCGGCGGTGTGAGAGGCGTACTGGCAATTTTTCGATGCTTGGTAGTCTACTCGATTGCCAACTGGCTTTTTTTAATTAATAATCTTGAATTAAAACTTCAGTTGGAATATGAAGTGTAGTATTTAGTTTTCTAATCATATCTAATGTCAGTTTTCGCTTTTTATTCAAAATCTCACTAACTCTGCTTTTAAATCCGACAACTTCTGCTAAATCCTTTTGTTTCATTCCCAATTGTTCCATTCGGAACTTAATTGCCTCAATTGGGTCAGGCATTCCGATTGGGAATTGTTCATTTTCATATCGATCGATCAATATTGATAGGATTTCCAATTCGTCTCCTTCTTCCGTTCCTTTTTTTGCATCAAAAATATCCTCAAGTCTGTTGATCGCTTTTTGATAATCGTTTTCGTTTCTAATTGGTAATATTTTCATAATCAGATGTTATTTGCGTCACTTTTGTCATATTCTGCGTGAGTTCCAACAAACCTTATCCAACATATTCCATATTCAAAATTGAATTTTACAATCAAACGATAATTAATGCCCTTGATGTTGTAAACAATTCTATTTTCCTTTAAAATACTCGCACTCGGATACTCACTTTTTAATTCGTTAATATTATTCCACTCGAATTTTTCTGTTTCTCTATACCACGATTTTAATTGTTCTTCACAATCAGCGTGTTTTTTCCAAAAATCTCGTAAAGTTCGTTTTGCGATTACTCTCACAGTATAATTGTTTGAAGCAAATATAATTAAAAAGTTACCAATTTGGTAATTAATTCGTTTTTTAGCTTGTTGGTAACTCAGTTATGTGAGCATAAAACCAATTATTTTATGAGTTATATAGGTGTTAATTCTCTATTCAAAAAGTTATTAATAACAATTACTAAAAGTACACAATGAGTATAAAATACGATAAACTAATAGCGCATCCAATATAGAAATAACTTATTCCTTTTTATTGTAAAAGGTGTAAATGTGGGGTAGTTGTTATTTAAAGAAGAAAAATCATCTATTTTGGGTGTAAATACTTGTTGGTGTTTTGAGGTAGATGGTTAGATTTTGCGATGCTCTTAGGGCATGTAGTGATTATTATCGCCGTATATGAGACCCGTACGTATGTGGTGTGAGAGGCGCGCTGGCAATTATTCGATGGTCACCGGTTTATTCGATTATGCACTGACTTTATTGTTCCTTTTTATTCGGCCTAGAAGTGTTAATATTTTGATCGTTAGCCTTTATTGTTTGCTTATTGCTTCTTGCTGAACCATAATAAATCGCTTTCTTTATTTTTGTTTTTTCTTCCTTAATTTTCTTTTTCAAGTAAGCGCTATATGCTTTGTAAATTTCCTCCTTTGTTTTCAGTTTAGATAAATCTTGTTTGGCAAAACTATTTTGAATGTCATTTGCTTTTAAATTCAGATATTCAAATTCAGAGTTATTCACTTGGTCAATCAAAGAGTCTTTTCCAGTTTTTCTTAAGGGTCGATTACTTTCTGGAAATTCTTTTAAAGAACTAAACCTTCTCACAAATGCTTCATCTATATTGTTTTTTATTTTAGCTCTTGGAACCCGGAAATGTTTTAATAGATCGTGATCTTTAGTTTTTGTTTTAGGTGTTTCATTGCTATCAGATTGTATACTTTTTTCTAAGTAAGCAATATACATTTGAAAAACCTCTTCTTTTGTTTTCAGTTTAGATAAATCTTGTTTGGCAAAACTATTCTGAACTTCATTTGCTTTTAAATTCATATATTCAAGTTCCAATTTATTCATTTGGTCAATCAAAGTACCCTTTTCAGGGATTGGTATTGGTTTATTATCTTGGTCTTTTACTATTGTGTCAATTGAATTAGAATCAAGCACCATTTGACTTTCGGCGATTCCCTTATTTTGAGAAAATCCAAAAGTTGAGATAAGTAGAAGTGTTAATAGTAAAGTAGCTTTTTTCATAATATTTATCTTTTTTGGTTATTCAATTTTAATGTCAAGTTCGGTTTTTAGTTGTCTTGTCCTGAAATATGGCTACAGGTTAAAATTGAATTGAGCAGGTACTTGATATACCATATTTGGTGTTTTATAATCTAAAGATAAATGTAATCTTACATCATTGTACAAATTAATTGCATTTTTTGCAGCTCTCTTTGCGTGATTCACGTTATCAAAGGTTTGGTCTAAATAAAATTCATCTTTTAAAATTCCATTAACACGTTCTGCCATTGCGTTTTCGTAACAATGATTTTCTTCGGTCATACTAATATCTATCTTCTTTCTTTTAAGTATTTGTGTGTATACATTGCTGCAGTATTGTATTCCTCTGTCTGAATGATGTATTGCCCTTTAATGTCTTTAGCTTGATAAACCGCCTTATTAAGTGCTCGCACACATCCTTTTAGTTCCAAACTATCACTAAGATCATAACCAACTATTTTCCTAGAATACATATCAGTTATTAATGCCAGGTAGCAAAAGCCTCTTACGGTTCTTATATATGTGATGTCGGACGCCCAAACTTGGTTTGGTCTTTTGATTTCCAGGTCTTTAATAATATTGTTATACTTATAAAAACGATGATAAGAATTGGTTGTTCTAGCACTGGTTTTCTTTCTGAGTGTTAGCATTTGGTGTTTTCTAAGCACATTAAATAAAGTATCTCTACCAACCTTAATATTAGCTTTAGTAAAATCAACATCTAATGATTTTATAAGTTTTCTCACCCCTTCTCTAGGAAGGGATTTGCGTCTTTTTCTAACTATGTTTAGAATCTGTTGTTTTAGCTTTAAACGCATATCAGCTCTAGAATTGTATTTATAATACGCATCACGCTTAAGTCCAAAGCATTGGGTTATAGTTGTTAAAGAAGCAAATCCCTTAGATTTTACTTTGGCTTTTATTAAGGCTTTATACTTAACTTTTTTTTTAGCTCATTAACTGATTTATAGCCTAGATCTTCAGCAGCTACTTCAAGGTAGGAGTCCGATACCATTGCATCGAGATCCTTTTTAAGTAGCAATTTTTTAAGTTGTTCGATTTCTTTTTGAAGTCCTTTAATTCTGGATATTTCGTCTTTTGTTTCCACTTTTACTCTGGTGTTCATTAAGTCTTTACGATTGTACTTTTTAATCCACTCATTTACGGTTGTAGGTGCGATAGAGTAGAGTTTACACAGTTCGCTCTTAGTGTGTTTGCCTGTTGTAAGTTCGGCTAAAATTTTTAATTTGAAAGGTTCGCTGTAACGTCTAATTACTTTGTCATTTTTGTACATAATGTTTAAAATTATGTAGCCTTTATTCAGGACGGGTCAAGTTTGTGCATAACGTACTTGTGTATGTTTATTGGCGTGGTTAAGCACTAAAGTAAGCAAGTGAAAACCAAATAGAAAATCCGCGAGGAGTTACGTAAGTCGGCAGTGATCAAGCAATTTTTTTTATACGTTGTGTGTGGCCAGTATGGGCATCTTTAACTTACAGCAAAGTAAGTAATTAATCTAGAGGGTGCAAGTCCCTTTAGCGCTGGGGTAACGCCTAGAAGCATTAGTAAGTCGCAAGGGGGTAACTGTGAAGTTACATCTAAAGAAAGCGAGACTACAAAATTCGGTACTGGCCCTTCGACTCTGCTCAGGATAGACCAAGCAGAAACCGAATGGGACGCTGGGCAGTAGCCCAAAGTCCTATATTAGGGACTACACTAACCCTATCTAGACTAAAGCGAAGAGGGTATAAACCGATGATAGATTACATAAACAAAATACAAACTTCGATTTGGTGAACCGCCGTATACGAGACCCGTACGTACGGTGGTGTGAGAGGTGCACTGGCAATCATTCGATTGTCAGCCGTCTACTCGATTGTGTGTAGTGTTTTTCTTACTTTATGATAAGTTCAAATTTTGATTTAGCAGTTCGACGTTAAAATTAATTTTTGCGTTTAATGCCTTAAAAACTTTTAAAATTGTTTCAAATCGAGCGTCAGTCAAATGGTTTTCGAGTTTCGAAATCTGTGCTTTCTGGACACCGACTAACTCTCCAAGTTGGGCTTGTGTCAGGTTTCGTTCTTTTCGAGCTTGTTTGATTGCGTTTCCAATTAGGTCGAGCCGAAGTTCGTTCTCGAATTCGTCTCTTTTTGGCGTTCCTTTTTTCCCGATATATTTGTCGGTCGCTTCGTCCAAACTGTAAGTTTTCATTCCTTTCTTTTCCATATCGTTATTTTTTAGCCTCAAAGTATTGTTTCATTATCCGTTCGGTTTTTTCAATTTCCTTTTTAGGTGTCTTTGCTGTTTTCTTTTCAATTCCGTGAGTTGATATGACGACAGTTTCGGTTTTATCTGTCTTGACCCAAAAGGCAAAAAGGCGGTATTTAGTTTTGTTGTGAAGAGTTCGGAATTCCCAAACGTTGTTATTCAGCTTTTTGAAAAGTTCATTGTCATTAACAACTTGAGCTTTCCGCATATTGTAAATGATTTTTTCACGTGCCTTTTCGTTGAGTCCGTTTAAAAATTCGTTTACTTCCCCAGTAATTCGACCTTAAATTTCTGATTCATTCAACTCTCTTATTTTGACAAAGATAAATGTTTCTTATTTAGGAAACAATTTTATTTGAAGACGAATTTTCGCATTACACACAACGTTTATGTATAAGATTAGTTGCGGTTTTGAGTACGAGGATTTTCCAAAGGAAAATCAGATGTAGCAAAATTGCAACGAACTTTATTCTAGTACTAATCTAGCAATTAATTTTATACATTGTGTGTGCCCAGTATGGGTGTCTTTTACTTACAGCAAAGTAAGTAATTAATCTATAGGGTGCAAGTCCCTTATGCGCTGGGGTAACGCCTAGAAGCATTAGTAAGTCGCAAGGGTGGTAACTGCAAAGTTACATCTGAAGAAAGCGAGACTACAAAACTCGGTACTGACGAACAGAAACCGTATACAGAGGCCTATTTATGGATCAAACGTAAAACTTGGGGAGAAACTTTATCTTTGACAAAAACAGATTAAATCTTGAATATAGAATTAGCACAGTATTTGTTACCGGAAGGCGTATTGGATTATTTTGAAATTGTAGACCATAAATCATCAGAAGGTAAGGTTCATTTTTACCTAGAAGAAAAGAACGTGCTGCCCAAGGAGTACCAATCAGAATTAGCGCAATCCAAAGGCTTCTTGCCTGAGATAACCGTTGAAGATTTCCCTTTAAGAGGCAAATCGGTACTGCTCCATATAAAGCGTAGACGATGGACTCT
>NZ_VSKN01000041.1:0-7881 GCF_008086185.1 Bizionia gelidisalsuginis | reverse complement strand
CGGAAGGAAGCTTGGTAAAAGAAGGAGAGAAAATTGCTGTGTTAGAAAGCAGTAAGAATATAGAACTTTCCGTTTTTGCTCCAACTGAAGGAACTTTAAAATACGTAACACAAGAAGGGGCTATAATTTCAAGTAGGCCTGAAACGGGTTCGTACAACGCATCACTTTTAGCCGTTATTAATTTTCAAACACCACAACCGCTTTTGCATCCCAATGGAGAAATAAAGACCAACACGATTCCTTTTATCGTTATTTGGCTTATTTTGGGAAGTATTTTCTTTACCCTGCGCTTAAAATTTGTAAACATTCGTGGCTTTCGCCATTCTTTGGATTTGGCACGAGGTAAATATGACGATCCCGATGCCCCAGGAACTATAACACATTTTCAAGCTATGGCAACGGCAGTTTCTGCTACTGTTGGTTTAGGTAATATCGCTGGGGTAGCCGTGGCAATATCTCTGGGAGGAGCAGGGGCTACTTTTTGGATGTTTTTAGCCGGATTTTTCGGGATGTCTTTAAAGTTTGCTGAATGTACTTTGGGTGTAAAGTATCGATTTATTGATGATGAAGGGCGCATATTTGGTGGTCCGATGAATTACTTACGATATGGTCTTGAAAAACGCAACCTTAAGCGTTTGGGTAAATTTTTGGCCATTCTTTTTGCAGTTCTTGGGGTGGGCGCTTCTTTTGGTGGCGGTAATATGCTGCAGTCAAATCAGGCTTTTAAAATAGTGTCAGAGCAAATTCCGTTTTTACAAGGCCAAGGGTTTTGGTTCGGAATTGGTTTCGCTTTGCTAGTAGGTGCTGTAATTATCGGTGGTATTAATAGTATTGCCAAAGTGACTGCAAAGGTAGTTCCTGTTATGGCTATTTTATATGTTTTAGGTTGTTTAGTAGTGATAGGTTATCACATCGAATATATTGGTGGTGCTTTTCTAGCGATTTTTGATGGTGCTTTTTCTGCCGAAGCTTTAAAAGGGGGATTTATTGGAGTCTTGATTATAGGTCTGCAACGCGCCGCTTTTTCAAGTGAGGCAGGAGTAGGATCGGCAGCAATTGCCCATAGTGCGTCTAAAACTAATAATCCCATTGCCGATGGTTATGCGTCTTTAGTGGAACCTTTTATCGATACGATGTTAATTTGTACTATGACTGCACTAGTTTTAATATTTACGGGTATGCACGAAACTAGCAGCGGACTAGGTGGCGTCGAACTTACCGCAGATGCCTTTGGAAGTGTGGTATCTTGGTTTCCTTCCGTTTTGGCGGTTGCTGTGTTTTTGTTCGCCTTTTCCACAATGGTTTCTTGGTCTTATTACGGAATGCGATCTTGGACTTTTCTCTTTGGGAAAAGTAAAAAAGTCGAAGCGGTTTATAAAATTTTGTATTTAGGTTTTGTAGTCTTAGGTGCTTCAGTAAGTCTAGGAGCCGTATTAAGTTTCGCCGATATGATGATTCTTGCCATGTCTTTTCCAAATATAATAGGGTTGTATATTTTGGCTCCGGAAATTAACGCCGATATGAAAGTGTATTGGAAGAAATTAAAAGAGGGGAAATTGTATATCAACCCCAAATTTAGTAAAGCTAAAGATTAAGGTAAGGTAAAATATAATTAAGCGATCCAGCATAAAAAAATCTAATTACATAGAAAAATAGATAACGATATTTTACCGTTATCAGTTAAAGAGAATGCCGTTTTTAACTTAGGATCTATAGCTGTGCTTAAATTTATTTTAAACTAATTTATGGTAATCCCTTAATAACAATTAATTATCAATAAATTTCTGTGATCAAGTTGAACAACATATAAATTACTACAAAAACCAGTGTTGACTCAGTCTATAAAAAAATAAAGCAACAACAATAAACTACAATTAAAAGCTATCAATATTACACAATTAGTTTACTAGCTTTTGGTGTAGGTTTAGTTCCTTTCTTTAGGCGGTATTTGTGTGAAAACGGTAATCTGTAAAATCTTCTTCTTAGTGCGGGAACGACTGTTATAAAAACAGATAAATTGCTCTGTGATAGTGCAAACGTAAAAGAATCTATTTATGACTTTGGAATTGTTAATAAATTGAGATTGTTGTTACAAAAAGCTTTAAAAAAAGTAAAAGTGATGAAAATATCTTCTTATAAATAATAATAAGCGGTTATTTTATATGGTGTAAGGGATAAAATCGAATTAAAGATCTTATTTCAGCACGCTTTTTTGGTTAGTTGCGGTGATTCTTATTTTTAAACCATTATTTCTGATTAAGTTCGCAGTCTGTAAAGTGCCCTCATAAAAAAAATAAAGTATTTTCTGTAAAATAGACCAAGGAGAATATTTTATTCCATCGTTACATAAGCCCAAACCATTATGATAAAAAGAATATTATTCTTTATTACCTCTATTGCACTATTTTTATTTTCGAATGTAAGTTTTAGTCAAACACTTGAATTAGGTACACTTTCCTCTTTCGAGGCTTATACAGGGGCAGGAGCTATCACAAACGGTGGTGCCGTTACAGGTGACGCCGGAACAAATAATGGTGTAATTAGTGGAAGCGGATTTGGGGCAGAATATGACTATTCAATATACAATAATAATGCTGTAACCATTCAGGCAAGAATAGATTTGCTTAGGGTATATATACATCTTAGTGATGTCTTTGTTACAGAACCTGGGACGCATGCTCCAGCTTTTGGAGGCGGGGAAACCATAACTCCCGGCGTTTATTCCATAGGTGGTGCAGGATCTATAGGTGGAACTCTTACTCTAGATGGAGGAGGAGACCCTAATGCTTTTTTTATAATGAAATTTGAAGGCGCATTTTCTATAGGCGCTTCTTCAAATGTCATTTTAAGCGGCGGAACGCGTGCCGCTAATGTTTTTTGGATTGCTGAAGGGGCTATTCCAATTGGAGCAAATAGTAATGTAAAAGGAACGTTGTTCTCGCATCCTGGAGCTATTAGTCTTGGAACCGGTGTTACTGTAGAAGGGAGATTGCTCGCCTCAGAAGGAGCTATAACCATTGGGGCAGGAAGTGAAGCTAATATACCTGCTGGTCCTATAACAATTCCCATAAAATGCTTAGGTCTGTGTGCTCCTAATCCTGTTGTCGATGTTTTAGGAAGTCTTAAAAATTATGCGCTTTTTACCAGTGCTGGTGCCGTGGCAAATGCAGCAACCTCTGGTATTGTGGGTGATATAGGGACAAACACAGGCGCTATAAGTGGGTTTGCTACTTCAACTCATGTTGGATCTTTTTATACTCCAGGGGCGAAGACAGCACAAGCTGTAGAAGATTTAGATTATGCCTATAACCAACTTATTGATATACCAGTTACCGTTTCTGGACACACGCCAGCCTTTGGAAGTGGAGAGACGGTTAATTCTGGAGTCTATGATATTGGAGGCGCTGGGTCTTTGACAGGAACGATTACTTTAGATGGTCAGAATAATCCCGATGCATTATTTATTTTTAGGTTTGGTGGAGCCTTTTCAGTAACTGCGCAATCAAAAGTAATTTTGACAAATGGAGCGCGTCGTTGTAATGTTTTTTGGATTTCTGAAGGTGCCACTGATTTGGGGACGTTTACTTATATGAAAGGAACAATTCTTGCCCACGGAGGAGCTTGTTCCGCAGGGGCAAACAGCAATGTAGAGGGACGAATGCTTTCTACAGCTGGAGCAATTGGTTTTAGTACGGGGGTAATTTATAATGACACACTTTGCTTTGTTGAATCGGAGCCAGTTTCTGGTGGCAACCAAGAAGTATGTTCAGACGGAACACCGTCGCAAACCATTACTGCTACTGCTTCTAATCCTTCTTCAACAAATCAAACAATGGTTTGGTATGATGCGCCATCTGGAGGTACTGTTGTAAATACCCCATCTCAAGTTGGTATTGGAAGTGTAACTTATTACGCAGAGTCTTACAACGGAGCATACTCTAGTGAAACTAGGGCCGCTGTAACTTTAACTATATACGATTGCAGTATTGAGATAAATGCTGTAGTCGATTCATACACTGTAGTAGAAGTACATAATGTTGCAACGAATGTTGGTGTTGTAACGACAAATGACACTCTGGATGATGTTACTGTAACAGGAGCCAATACGAATGTTACACCAATTAGCGCAGGACCATTGAGTATTGGCGCGGAAGGAGTATTGATCTTAGAGGCCAACACTGCCCCAGGAACTTATAGCATTACGTATCAATTAAGCGAAGTAGGAATTCGCTCACCAAATTTCGATACAGCTACCGCTACAGTGCTAGTGACGATTATAGATGCCGTTATAGATACTACAGCGGCAGTAAATGGATTAACAGGAGGAGATACGTCTAGCTTAGGTATAAATGATACCCTAAATGGCGATCCTGTAGTTATAGGAACAGGTTTAGACAGTGTTACTCTAACAGGAGTAACAGTTCCAGCAGGATTTACTTTAAATAGTCATGGGACAGTGACTATTCCACCAAATACACCAGCAGGAGAGTATAATGTTGAATACAAAATATGTGATGTTAACAATCCAGCAAACTGCGATACAGTGCGCTCTATTATTGTGGTTTCAGCACCGGTTATAGATGCAGTAGAAGATACTACAGCCGCCGTAAATGGACTAACGGGAGGTGATACAACAGCTTTAACTTCAAATGATACCTTAAATGGAAATCCTCTAGTTATAGGGACAGCTCCAGGGAATGTTAGTCTAACAGGAGTAACAGTTCCATCGGAGTTTACATTAAATGGCGACGGAACAGTAACTATTCCACCAAATACGCCAGCAGGAGAGTATGGTGTTGAATACAAAATATGTGAGGTTAATAATCCAACAAACTGCGATACAGTAATCTCTACTGTTGTGGTTTTAGCTCCAGTTATAGATGCAGTGGTAGATACTATGTCTCCTGTAAATGGAACTACAGGAGGGAATACAACAGCCGTAACTTCAAATGACACCTTAAATGGAGATCCTGTAGTTATAGGGACAGCTCCAGGGAATGTTAGTCTAACAGGAGTTACAGTCCCATCGGGATTTACATTAAATACCGATGGAACTGTTGCGATTCCACCAAATACTCCAGCAGGAAATTATAACGTTGAATATCAAATATGTGAAGTTAATAATTCAACAAACTGCGATACGGCTAATATGTCTGTTAATGTGGTGTGCGAACAAATAGATACGCCAACAGTTTCCATTGACCAACCAACATGTGACACTAGTACAGGGACTATTACCGTAACAGCACCAACTGGTACAGGATTAACGTATAGTATCAACGGTTCTGCTTATCAAATAGGAAATACCTTTGCTAGTTTAGCTTCTGGTAATTATAATGTGACGGTTAAAAATGCTGCTGATTGTATTTCGAAAGCCTCAAGTGTAATCATCGCTAAACAACCCACAACGCCAGTACAACCCGAGATTAGTATTAACACACAGACAACGTGTACAACTACTACGGGAAGTTTTACAATAACTAATTATGAAGCGTCTTATGCTTATGTTGTAAGTCCATCTACAGAAGTAACAATTTCAGGAGACACCGTAACAGCGCCAGCAGGAACTTACACAATAACATCAACATTAGAAAGCTGTACTTCTGATGCTTCTGCAAGTGTAACGATCACTGAGCAACCTGGAACACCATCAGAACCAACCACAGAATGTTGGGAAACCGCAACGTTTAATAATGATAAGTGTAGTTGGGAGGTAACAGGAACACAACAATCAGAACCAACCACAGAATGTTATGAAACGGCAACGTTTAATGATACAATTTGTATTTGGGTTGTAACAGGAACACAAGCAGCAGAACCAATCACAGAATGTTATGAAACGGCAACGTTTAATAATGATACGTGTATTTGGGAGGTAACAGGAGATCAAGCAACTGAGCCAACCACAGAATGTTATGAAACGGCAACGTTTAATAATGATACGTGTAGTTGGGATGTAACAGGAGAACAAGCAACCGAGCCAACGACAGAATGTTATGAAACGGCAACGTTTAATGACTCTACTTGTAGTTGGGTTGTAACAGGAGAACAAGCAGCAGCACCAAACACAGAATGTTGGGAAACAGCGACGTTTAGTAATGATACGTGTAGTTGGGTTGTAACAGGAACACAATTAGCAGCACCAATCACAGAATGTTGGGAAACAGCGACGTTTAATGACTCTACGTGTACTTGGGAGGTAACAGGAGATCAAGCAACTGAGCCAACCACAGAATGTTATGAAACCGCAACGTTTAATAATGATACTTGTAGTTGGGTTGTAACAGGAGAACAATCAGCAGTACCAGCGACAGAATGTTGGGAAACGGCGACGTTTAATAATGATACTTGTAGTTGGGTTGTAACAGGAACACAAGAAGCAGAACCAATCACAGAATGTTATGAAACGGCAACGTTTAATACAGAAAGTTGTACTTGGGAGGTAACAGGAGATCAAGCAACCGAGCCAACAACAGAATGCTATGAAACGGCGACGTTTAATACAGAAAGTTGTACTTGGGAGGTAACAGGAGATCAAGCAACCGAGCCAACGACAGAATGTTATGAAACGGCAACGTTTAATAATGATACGTGTAGTTGGGTTGTAACAGGAGAACAATCAGCAGCACCAGCGACAGAATGTTGGGAAACAGCGACGTTTAATACAGAAAGTTGTACTTGGGAGGTAACAGGAGATCAAGCAACCGAGCCAACGACAGAATGTTGGGAAACAGCGACGTTTAATAATGATACTTGTAGTTGGGAGGTAACAGGAGAACAAGCAGCAGCACCAGCGACAGAATGTTGGGAAACGGCAACGTTTAATAATGATACGTGTCTTTGGGATGTAACAGGAGAACAAGCAGCAGCACCAGCGACAGAATGTTGGGAAACAGCGACGTTTAATACAGAAAGTTGTACTTGGGAGGTAACAGGAGAACAATCAGCAGCACCAACGACAGAATGTTATGAAACCGCAACGTTTAATAATGATACGTGTAGTTGGGTTGTAACAGGAACACAATCAGCAGAACCAATCACAGAATGTTGGGAAATTGCGACGTTTAATACAGAAAGTTGTACTTGGGATGTAACAGGAACACAAGCAGCAGCACCAACCACAGAATGTTATGAAACCGCAACGTTTAATAATGATACGTGTCTTTGGGATGTAACAGGAACACAAGCAGCAGCACCAGCGACAGAATGTTGGGAAACAGCGACGTTTAATAATGATACGTGTAGTTGGGAGGTAACAGGAGAACAAGCAACCGAGCCAACGACAGAATGTTGGGAAACAGCGACGTTTAATAATGATACGTGTATTTGGGAGGTAACAGGAGATCAAGCAACCGAGCCAAAAACAGAATGTTATGAAACCGCAACGTTTAATAATGATACGTGTAGTTGGGTTGTAACAGGAACACAAGAAGCAGCACCAGCGACAGAATGTTGGGAAACAGCGACGTTTAATACAGAAAGTTGTACTTGGGAGGTAACAGGAGATCAAGCAACCGAGCCAACGACAGAATGTTATGAAACGGCAACGTTTAATAATGATACTTGTAGTTGGGTTGTAACAGGAGAACAAGAAGCAAAACCAAAAACAGAATGTTATGAAACCGCAACGTTTAATAATGATACGTGTAGTTGGGTTGTAACAGGAACACAAGCAGCAGCACCAGCGACAGAATGTTGGGAAACAGCAACGTTTAATAATGATACTTGTAGTTGGGTTGTAACAGGAACACAATCAGCAGCACCAGCGACAGAATGTTGGGAAACAGCGACGTTTAATAATGATACGTGTAGTTGGGAGGTAACAGGAGAACAAGCAACCGAGCCAACGACAGAATGTTGGGAAACAGCGACGTTTAATAA
>NZ_VSKN01000040.1:0-8597 GCF_008086185.1 Bizionia gelidisalsuginis | reverse complement strand
TATCATCTGAAGCATACCATTGGTAAATAATGGTACCGGTTCCTCCGCTATCGGTTATAAAACTTAAGTCTTCTGGAGTGGCACCAGAACATAGCGTTTGGCTTAGTGGCGATTCGCCACTAATTTCTACGTTAGGAACCACTTCGATTGCTGCAGGCGCTGTCGTAATTTCATTACAACTTCCGGCGCCACTAAAACTAATCACACAAAAATAATAGAGTGTCCCCGTACTATCTGTTGGTGGTTGGTAATTGGCTTCTTGACCTTCGGGACTCGCTACCGCAGTACTATTTGCATCGGTTGGATCGTTATTGCCAGTATCATTATAATACCATTGGTAACCTGTAGTACCGATAGCAGTACCAGATAACGTAAAGGTTAACTCTTGGGCTGAACCATTTATACAATACGCGCCGTCTGTAGGTTGTGTCGTTATAACTGGAGCCTTGTTAACAGTGATAGTAAACTGAAAAGAATCACCAAGACATTCGTCAACGATAAAAGGTGTTACTGTATATATCACCGTTCCTGTAGTACCACTATCTAATGTAAGCGTGTGTGATGGTATAGTATTGGAATTACCTGAAGCAATAACGCCCAATATATTATCCGAACCCGATGAGCCAGTCCATGTATAACTTGTATTCGGATCACTAGATTCAAATATAATCTCTTCAGTTGAAGTTTCTGAACACAAGGTTTGCTCAAATACTGTATTGATAATCGTTGGTACCGGTAAGATTTCAAATGTTTCGGTAGCCGTGGTCGTTCCACAACTTGCAGAAACGGAAAGGCTTAATATATAATTATTAGGTGTATAAAAACTAATTTCTGGAAATTCTGAATTTTCGTTAGTTCCATTTACAAACTCCCAGTCGGTAGGGGACTCCCCTATATTTAAACTCCAAATATAGGTTGCTGTATCTGGCCCACAGCTATTAACGGTAGCTGTTGGATTAATAATTGAGATTGTTTCACAAAAGTTTTCTATAGGACTAATAGCCACTTCTGGAGGCGCTTTAACAATAATTTCTTGTGGCGTACTAAGGGTGATTCCACAGGGATTTGTTCCTTCAAGTGAAACCTGGTAAGTTCCTGAGGTTGTAAATTGAATTTCTGCAATTTCAGAATTGATAGTTGTCCCGTTAATAAAAGTAGCTCCATTTGATGTTCCACAATAATCCGGCGTATACTGAATAACCCAATTAAAAGTTGAATCGCTACATTGATCGTTAACATTAGTTGTGTTATTAAAGATCGTACTAAATGGCGCACAACCTTCATTATTATCCACTGTGAATTCTGGATTTATTGGGCCTTCAATGCATATTTCTTGAGTTACCGGAGCAGTATCACCACAATAGTTTTCAGCATATAATGAAATGGTATAAGTTCCAGGATCAGTATAAGAATGTGCTGGCTCAAAAACAGTGTATGTTGTTCCATCGCCCATATCCCAAAACCACTCGGCTCCAGTAGAACAATCTTCATTATAACCATTCCCAGAAGTATTATTTATTGGTATAATTGAATTTACACAACCCGCTTCGGGTGCCATAAAACTTACTTCTGGTTTTTGATAAATAGTAATGGGGCCAACCGTAAAATTAGAAGCTCCACAAGACGTAACTATATCGAAGAGAATAGTATAGTGGGTGCTAGGACAATTAGATTCGGTATAAGTGTGCGGAATTGGATAATTTGCTGATGCAGATGGATTGGAACTATTATAATATATTGATGATTCTAATTCGCCTTGCGTTAAAGAAAAAGCTATTCCATCCCCATAATCAATGTCATATTCCGTATCCGGAGGATTCGTTCCCCAATCACTTATAGCAAATTGCAAAGGACTTATAGGCAGACATAAATTAGTTGTACTCCCTGGGTTCACTATTCCACCCCCAGGATTACTAGAATTTTTTACTAAATACTCTTTCTGCACTTGGCAACCATTATCACCGATGGCACTTATTACCATATTAAATGAACCGATACTCTGATAAGAATGCGTTAATGGAAATGTCACACTATTCTCTGAGTTCCCATCGCCCCAATTCACGGAGTATGAGGTTATACAATTATCTGAATCAGGGTCAAGATCAACCGCTACGACATATTCGATAGTAGCAGCGTTACAATTTGAAAAAGGAGTGTTGAATACGGCGGCGTTGGCGTCTATAAAATTAACAACCGGCGTTCTCTTTACAGTTACGTCATGATTTACAGGACTTATAGGCTGATTATCATCAATATCGTCTGTTACCGTTAATGTGACATTAAAATCTTCTGTTCCGCAACCTGTCGCTTGAAAGTCGTGACTCGGATTTTCTTGAGTAGAAGTTGATCCATCTCCAAAATCCCATAAATAGGTAAAGGAACCGTCATCTGAAACCGTTGAGGTAAACACCACACTCTCTCCAGAACACGTATTATTATTACTGAATGTAAAATCTACCGTTATAGGATCACTGGTGATTTTATAAATTATATTGTTTTTAAATTCTATAGTCGTATTCAGTGCTATTGCAGAACTGATAATAATAAAAAAAACAACTCCAAAATAGGCGTATTTACTGTACTTCATAACTCAATAATTGGTTTCTTAACAAGCTTAAAATATCTAAAGTCATTTATACAATACAGTAAGAACAGTGCTCCTTAAACACACAGCGTTTTAAGGAGCGGTACGGTATTCCATTTTAAGAAAATAAATCGTTTTTTAATAATAATTTATACTAACTATTATTTATTGCTTCTTATTTACTCAATATCTTAAAATGGATAACTAAGCCGACATCAGCACGAAAAAAAACTATTCAACTAGTGCTCAACTCAATACTTCTTACGTATAGTAACTTTAGATAAATAAATCCCGAGTTCTATAAAACATTTGGGGTTACAAATATAAATTTAGCGTTTCAAACGCCCTTACTGTTTCCCGTAAAGCAGCTAAATAGGTGTTATATTTCTTATTTTAAAAATATAATAGCCTACTATAACAGGTCTTATAATTAACTAAGCGCACAGTTCACAACTATTATTTTATAATTTCAATTTTGTATTGACGATAAAACCCTCTTACTACAATTTCCATCTCCTTAAAAACCAAAGACCAACACCCTATTTCTATTTTAAACGAGAGAAGCGAAGCGGTTTACATTTCGTTTTACGGATAACAGTAATGCCGTGTTGGGCGTTTATTCTATTTTTAACCTCAAATAAATATTGGAAGCGTACAGGGTGTTCTTCTTTTTCTAAATCTAACGCCGTATTGTATATAAAAACCCTATGAAAAAACGAATTAAAAGGCTTTCTCGATATCAATATTTTCAAGGGCAGTAAAAAGAATTAAATTATTTGATTTTAAAGTAGTATCCAATTATCGCTATGGATTTAAATAAATTATAAGAGTAACCAGAATAACACCTTTAAAACAACCTAAAATAGATAGCTTTACCAATTATTCTAATTTTACAGATCTAATATTGGTGATTACCAGGTGTTTTGCCTTGGAGAACTGTTTGCGAGGAAGCTAATAAATACTAGAATACAGTCGGAATAAGCTGAATAAGACTTAAAATGTGAAGTAGGCAAATTATTAAAAATTATTAAATGAAAAAAATTATTTTAAGTTTAGCTATTGTAAGTTTATTTGCATCGTGCCGATCAAGTCTTAACTACGGTGGTTATAACCAGATTAACCAAACACAAACGGTATTATCAAGTTCTAATTTTAACGTTCTTGGAAGTTTTAAAGGCATTGCTACAGAGAAAATAGTAACTGGTAATATTACAAATAAAGAAGGTATTATTTCTCAAGCTAAAACAAAACTACTAGAAAATGCTAGAGCAGCAGGCGTAGAATTAATTGGGAGCAGAACACTTGTTAATGTCGCTGTTGATTTAATTGAAACTAAAAAAAGAATAAGCGTAACCATTTCGGCTGAAATTATTGAATTTAAATAAGTGTACTAAAGGGCAGCGATTCATTTTTCTGCCCTCTTATTTTCTTCTTTTAATGCGTTAAAAAATTTACTTTCTCTATCTATTATTCACCAAGCACATAGTAGATACTTAAAGCTCTTTTCATCTAACACTTTCAAGTTTTAAAGACCACTTAAGATTTAGTTTATCATTTTTTAAAGTATAACTATTTAGGAAGTAACAACGAGTAATCACATTTAATATACTATGTTTAAAAAACAAATTTTATTTCTACTACTATTTTCTACTCTATTTTCTTTACCCTTAAAAAGTGGTGCCTACAATCCTCTAACATATAGCTCCAATCTATCTGAAACTAGCGTCTCAACAAACCACTTAAAAAAAATACAAGTGGCCTCATGGAACATTCGCGATTTAGGACGATCTAAAACACCTGAAAACATTAACCAAATTGCTAATATATTACGCGATTTTGATGTTGTAGCCCTACAAGAAGTTGTAGCCAAAGATCCTGCCGGAGCACAAGCGGTTGCTAAAATTGCCGACGCACTAAATAGAATGGGTTCCAAATGGGATTATCAAATTAGCGATCCTACAAATAGTCCTTCGGTTTATATGAGCGAGCGTTATGCTTTTCTTTGGAAAACCTCGAGAGTAACGTTGGTGGGCAAAGCATATTTGGATAAAGGTTTAGAGAAACTCTGTTATCGCGAACCTTTTATAGCAACTTTTAAAACGAAAGGCGAATCAGAACCTTTTTACGTAGTAAATTATCATTCTCGAAAGCATTATGACAAGCCAGAAGAAGAAATTATTCATTTTATAGATTACCCAGAACGCCTTAACTCTAACAGTATTCTTATTGTTGGCGATTTCAATATCAATGAAAACCATACGGTTTGGGATCCATTTTATAGTAAAGGTTTTAATAGTGCTTTAAAGAATCAACCTACTACCTTAAAAACAAAATGTAAGAATGGCAATTACCTTAATCATTCTATAGATAATGGTTATTTTACTTCTGGAATAAATATAATTAAAGCAGGAAAACTAGATTTTGTAAAAGATTGTAAGAATCTAGAACTCGCCCAAGAAATTTCAGATCACTTACCTATTTATATGGAGCTTGAATTTAATTAAAAACGTAAAAATAAATTTGAACGCATTCGTTCAATGTTTTAGTTCCGTAATTATGTAAAAGTTGCGAGCAAATCTCCGTTATTATTCTTTAAAAGAGAAAGTAAGTCGGGTTTACAAAAATCTAAACTTCTAAATTTTGTTTCCTTTCCAAAATCGTCCATAATTTTATTATCATTCTCAAAACGTGTTTTTTTTCAGAAATATGCTTATCGTTATTACAGCTTCAACCTCTAATAATTTACGTGTAATATCGTAGTCTTCCCCCGTTATTTTGACTTATACCTATAGCATATACACCCATTTCTTTTAGGTAAACATCATCAAGTTTTAAGACGATATCCTGAGCAATAATAGAACCTGCGAAAAATAGCGATAGTAAGAGTGATACAGTTTTATTTTAAATATACTAGAGTATCGCTACCCCGTTTACCTTCAGGCTTTTACAATAAATAAGGATATGTAATTATAAAACTATTTCAAAATTAGTTTGATAACAATGTTAGTTTAAAACCCACAATACCTTAAATAACTACACTATAAACCTATTTATATTTTATAAATCAAGGTGAACCCGTTTCCTTAAAATAAATTAAATTAGGAAAATAACGGATTGGGCTATTAACTCTTTTATCTATAAACAAACATCCAACTATAGCTAATTCTGTTTTCTAAATACAGTCAGTAGTCATTAATAAAACCATTCCCTTGTTAATCCATAAACAAGCGCTACCCATTATTAATAAGTATTTTACCCTATATTTACTATTGCTAAACCAACACATTATTAAACCAGATGCTAAAAAAACTAACCATTTTATTCCTTATCAGTAATTTCGCTTTCGCCCAAAATGATTCTACGACTATTAAAACAATAGGATTTAACTCTGAATTTTCGTACAAAATGCTTGATCAGAATCAAAACCTGAGAAAAGTTAATATCCTTCTTGAAGAAAGAAAAAGGGGCACCATTAAGAATAATAGTCTAACTATCGGCACCTCATTAATTTCTATTTTAGATTATCAACATTCCAACACCGACTCTAAATTCGGGTATCTAATGAGGCATCCTACAGCAAACAATCAAATAGGAAAAGAAGTTAGCGAGGCCGTTATTCATTCCTTTCAACTATCACTTACAGCTACTATTAACAGCTGGCTGAGTACACATGTAGAGATACTCTATAATCCGCAGCAGGCATTTGGTGCTGGAACGATTACGTCTTTAGAGAGAAATCAGCTTCAATTACGAAAAGGATTTGTCGTAATAGGTAATTTGGAAACGTTTCCACTCTACGGCGCTTTAGGAAAAATGGATGCCCCTTTTGGCCAAATGGGAAGCGTAAATCCGTTTACCAACTCTACGACTTGGCACGCTTTCGCTGGTTTGGGGTATGGCGCACAGATTGGGTATAAGAAAGGTGGTTTACACACCAAATTAATGGCCGTTCAAGGAGGGGCTCAGTTTCGAGCTATGCATACGCCCGTTGGAAACAATACAAAAACCCCCTCAAAGATTAATAACTATGTTGCCGACTTAAATTACGCCTTTAATATTTTAAACAAAGTTCACCTCCTAATTGGTGCATCTTATTTACGTGGCAGCGCTTATTGTCAAGATTTTCCGGTAACTCATTTTTCGCCTTGCAACGACAATAATCCCGCATATACCTATTACGGAACCGTAACTATAAACGACCGTCTTACCATTAAAGGGGGATTTGCAAAAACTACAAAAATATGGAAAGGCACCCATAACCCGACGCCACCCTTAGATGTATTTGAAGCCTCTAAGGTAAGTGCATTAGATTTTGGGGCTAAATACGACCTCAATCAAAATAGCAAAATTAAATATACGCTTTCAGGAGAGTTTTCAAACTTTAAAGCAGGACCAAAGGGCGCTCCCTGGGAACGCCAGAATCAAATGGTATTAGGTTTCGCTAGCCTTATAAAAAAATCTTCGAAATTATTTTTAGAGGTTTTCCGAACCGAAGGTTATGCGCCATTAAACTTTATAAGCGGAAGTAACGACTTTGAACCTTTTACCCCAGGCATATCGCACAGTGAAAGGGACGCCAACAGCATAGGCTTTGTATTAGGTGCTCAAGTATCATTTTAATCATACTATGACAATGGTCTGCAAAGAAATTGCAGTACTAAAAACTGTAGTTTATAAGTGAAAATATCCAAACCTTATAAAATAATAAATGTTTTATTATAAAGGCCCTATAATTTATAGGGTTATCTTGTAAAAAAACCATCCCTTTATGAACCCTAAATTATTCTTAGTTTTACGTGTTATTTTCAGTGTATTTTTAATATTCTTTGGATTAGATCACTTTTTCAATTACATCCCGTTCCCTGAAATGGCTCCGGAAGCCAATGCATACTTCGCTAACTTATTATCAACATACGCTATGCACATAGTAGGTGTAGTAGAAGTTACAGCTGGTTTAGCCTTTTTATTCAATAAATTTGGTGCTATAATGGCACTTATTTTAATGAGTGTTTCTATTAATGCTGTACTATTTCATCTTTCATTAGATCCTGAAAAAATTTATGGCGCGCTAGTTTTGTTAATTCTAAATATCATTTTTCTTTATCATTACAGAAAAAACTACACAGCATTATTGAAGCCTGTTTAGATTATTAAATACTGATTTACATTTTGGACGCTTTTAAATACAGTAAATATTATAAAAAGAGTGCGCTTTAATAGCTGAAGGTACTAAAATAACTACTGGCCTGCATCCTTTTTAAAAAGCATCACTTGATACGTACGTGGAAGCGTTAAACGGTTTGTCTACTATTTTTAAATTAATAGCACAACGCTATATTTTTAATATATAAACCATCTTAGAGACTTTAAGGATAGGATCCGAAAAGAGCCGTACAAAATCGTTACTTTAAGTAATAATCTAGGCAACTATTCAAGTTGAGATAAAAACTCTCTCTCTGACGGTCCGTTTTACACAATTTTAACCAATAAACAAACCATCGGAAAGAAAGGTCTCATAGTGGCCCTTCTAAAGCGAATAATCTTATTAATGTGTTTAATAAGATACCAATGGAATGACAACATATAGTCTAAGAATTTTCTGTGGATATGGCTAAAAGTATAAATTTAATGGCTAGAAAAAGCTCCTCTAAAATGGAAATTATAACCGCCAGATTTTATGTTAGAAACTAGCCTCCCAGGCAGTACAAGAAGAGCATATCCGATAAATATGGAAAATTATGGATCATTCTCAAAAGTTGTGTGTGAATTGAAATAAAACTCCGTTTTTTGTAAAAAAAAACGTCGACAATCATCTTGAATTACTCAAACTTATTCTTCCTGAATTTTTAATTAATCATTTCGATCTAATAAAAATACTAAAAATGATGATGTAATGCATCTTTATTTTGAAGAGCGCAATGTGGTTCCTAAAGAAGAGAAATCCAAAATCCTTATTGCCCACGGTTTTCACAAAGAAGTTACTATTCAAGACTTCCCTCTACGAGGTAATACT